>NZ_JBHUUX010000019.1:0-86375 GCF_042670845.1 Promicromonospora sp. NPDC057138
GTATAAGAGACAGGGGTTAACAACCAGCGGAGGCCGGACACACGCTCTACTTCGCGGTCCGGTGGGAACAGCGGGCCCCGACCGGGAGTTGCACTGCGCGGAGGTGCAGAGATGACGTACAAGATTTCGAAGTCCGACCAGGAGTGGCGCGAGCAGCTCTCGGCCCAGGAGTACGCGGTGCTGCGCGGGGCGGGCACCGAGCGCGCGTGGACGGGTGAGCTGCTCGACGAGAAGCGCACCGGCGTCTACCGCTGTCGCGCGTGTTCGGCCGAGCTGTTCCGGTCGGACACCAAGTTCGACTCGCACTGCGGCTGGCCGTCGTTCTACAGCCCGCTCGCCGGAGACTCCGTCGAGCTGATCGAGGACCGTTCGCTCGGCATGGTGCGTACCGAGGTGCGCTGCGCGACCTGCGGGTCGCACCTGGGGCACGTCTTCGACGACGCGCCGCAGACCCCGACCGGCGACCGGTTCTGCATGAACTCGGTGAGCCTCACGTTCGAGGAGAGCTGACCACCGGCAGAGCGGTCAGCGACCGCTCTGCTTCCACGCCACGATGTCCGTCGAGTAGCGGTTGAGGAGTCTGGCCAGCTGGGCGACGTCCGCCGTCTCCCAGGTGGCGAGCGCCCCCTCCAGCATGGCGACGCGGCTGGCGCGCGCCCGGTCGAAGCGGGCGGCGCCGTCGGGCGTCAGGGTGATGCGCTGACCGCGGCTGTCCTCCGGGTCGACCGTGCGTTCGACGAGCCCGAGCTCCACGAGGCGGCTGAGCTGCCGCGACACCGTGGCGCGGCCGACGCCGAAGAACGTGGCGAGGTCCGAGCCGCGGGCGCCGGGCCGCTCGGCGATGTGCGCCAGGAGCGGGTACGCGCTGGCGTCGAGCTCGGGATGGACCCGCCGGGCGATCGACGTCCCGGAGGACTGCGCGCGGCGGATCAGCAACCGGATCTCACGTTCCAGTCCTTCGAACGGCCCCAGGACGGTCCCGCCGGCGCCGACGACCTCGTCACCGGCACCCTTGCCGGCGACCGGGTCCTCGGTCGTCTCCGTGCTGGAACTGCCTGTACTCGAGAGCATTTGCCCATGATGACGCGTCGAGCGCCGGGAGCACAGCCCAGGGCCCCGAAATCCCCCACAACCAAGGGGGTCAGCTCGCGGCGGGCTCCAGGTCCTTGAGCTGGTCGATGCCCGAGCGGTGGCCCAGCGGGACCTCCTTGATGAGGGAGACGCAGAGCAGCGCGATCAGGGCGAGGGGGACGGCGGCCAGGAAGATGTCGGCGATGCCGTTCGCGTACGCCTTCTCGACGACCTCGACCAGGATCGGCGGGAGCGTCGCCAGGTCGGGCAGCGTGCCGCCCCCGGACCCGAGCGCGGACGGGTCGATCCCCTGCTTCGCCAGCTCCGGGGCGATCTCGGCGATGCCGTCCTGCAGGCTCGCCTTCACGCTGTGCCCGAGGATCGCGCCGAGCGCGGAGACGCCGATCGCGCCGCCGAGCGACCGGAAGAACGTCACGGTGGACGTACCCGAGCCCGAGTCCTTGATGTGCAGGGTGTTCTGCGTGGCGAGCACCATGTTCTGCATGAGCAGGCCGACGCCGGAGCCCAGGACGAACAGGTAGATCGACACCAGCACGAACGACGTGTGGTAGTCGAGCGTCGACAGGAGCAGCAGGCCGCCGGTCAGCAGCACGCCACCCGTGACCATGAACGGCTTGTACCTGCCGGTCTTGGAGATGAGCTGCCCGCCGACGCTGGACGACAGGAACAGGCCGACGACCATCGGGATCGTGTACAGGCCGGACTCCGTCGGCGTCTTGCCGCGCGAGAGCTGCATGTACTGGCTGAGGAACACCGACGAGCCGAACATCGCGACGCCCACGGCGACCGAGCCGATGACGGCGAGCACCAGGGTGCGGTTCTTGAACAAGTACATCGGGATGAGCGGGTTCTTCACACGCAGCTCGACGAGCACGGCGATCGCGAGGACCACGAGGGAGCCGCCGACCATCGCCGCCGTCTGCCAGGAGACCCAGTCGAACTCGGTGCCGGCGAAGGTGATCCACAGCAGGAGGGACGCGATGCCCGCGGCGATCAGTGTGGCGCCGGCGATGTCGATCTTCGCGCCGCCACGCGGGCGCTTCGGGAGCCGGAGCGTCATCTGCAGCACGATGATCGAGGCCACCGCGAACGGCAGGCCCACGAAGAAGTTCCAGCGCCAGCTGATGGCGTCCGTGAGGAAGCCGCCGAGGATCGGGCCGCCGACCATGCCGATACCCATGATCGAGCCCATGAGGCCCATGTACCGGCCGCGCTGCCGCGGGCTGATGATGTCCGCGATGAGCACGGCGGCCAGGGACTGCAGGCCACCCGCGCCGATCCCCTGGAAGGCGCGGAACGTGATGAGCTGGCCGACGTCCTGCGAGAAGCCGGCCGCCGCCGCCGACAGCACGGAGATGATCAGCGCGATCTGGATCAGCGTCTTGCGGTTGGTCAGGTCGGCGAGCTTGCCCCAGATCGGGGTGGAGATCGTCGAGGTCAGCAGGGTGGCCGTGACCACCCACGTGAAGGAGGACTGCCCGCCCTCGAGGTCGGTGATGATCTTCGGCAGGGACGACGACACGACGGACATGGCGAGGACCGAGACGAACATGCCGAGCAGGATCCCGGACAGTGCCCGGAGCACCTCGCTGTGGGTCATGGCGGGCGGTTCGCCCTGGAGGTGGTCGGGTTCGGCCACGAGGGAATGGGTGTTGGCGCTGCTCATGCAAACTCCTGCTGGTTCTGGGGCGATCTCCGGTGCGCGGTGTCCGCACTGATGGTGTCGACGAGGCGGTCCAGCGTGCGGGTCGCCTCGTCGAGGTCTTCGGGCGACCAGGCGGCGAACGCCCGGTCGATCATGTTCGTGTACTGCACTGCCGCCTCGGCCGCGAAGGCGCGCCCGGCTTCGGTCAGGTCCACCGTGCGGACGCGGCGGTCGTCGGCGTCGACCGTGCGGACGACGTATCCGGCGTCGGCCAGCGTGCTCACCTGGCGGCTCGCTACGGAGAGGTCGACGCGCAGGTGCGCCGCGATGTCGGTCAGGGAGACCGGGCCGCACTTGGCGAGCAGGTGCAGCACGGCCACGCCCGACCGGGGCCAGTCGAGCTCGTGGGCGATACGCGCCGCCGCTTCCCGCTGGGCGCGCGAAAGACTCTGGAGCGCGGAGATCAGGGTGACGGCCGGAGCTTCGGTGCCGGACGGCGTCCGGCTGGGTGAGGAAGTCATCGTGCCTCGCAATTGATTGCTTAGAGCAACTATATCGAGTTGGTTGCCGAATGCAAGCGTTCTGCGGGAATCGATTCGAGGACGGCGGCGTGATCTGCGCGACACGGAACCGCCCGGCCGGCACGCGGGCGTCACGAGAACGGCGCCGCCCCCACCGTGGTGGGGGCGGCGCCGTCCTGGCTGAGCTCGGGGGTTCCGGTCAGACCTTGGCGCGGCTCTCCTCGCCCATGTCCTCGAGCTCCATGCCCTTGGTCTCGCGCACCCTGGTGAATACGAAGAAGAAGCTCAGCGCCGCGAAGATCGCGTACATCAGGTAGGGCACGCTGGCCCCGAAGGCGGACAGCAGGGGCGGGAACGTCATGGTGATGACGAAGTTCGCCACCCACTGCATGGCCGCGGCGACACCGAGGGCAGCGGCCCGGATGCGGTTCGGGAACATCTCGCCGAGCAGCACCCAGACGAGCGGGCCCCACGAGGCGCCGAAGAACACGACGAACGCGTTGGCGCAGACCAGCGCGATCACGCCCCACGGCCCGCTGAGCGAGATGTCGCTGCCGGAGCCTGTGGCCTGCGTGAAGGCGACGGCCATCAGGCCCAGGGACACGGCCATTCCGGCGGAGCCGATGAGGAGCAGCGGGCGGCGGCCCACCTTGTCGATGAGTGCGATGGCGATGAAGGTGACGGCGACGTTCGTGACCGACGTGATGGTGGAGACCAGGAACGCCTGGCTCTCGTCGAACCCGACGGCCTGCCACAGCGTCGTCGAGTAGTAGAAGATCACGTTGATGCCGACGAACTGCTGGAAGACCGACAGCAGGATGCCTACCCAGACGATCGGCTTGAGGCCCAGCGCGCTGCCCCGGAGCGAGCCCTGGGCGGCGTTCGCCTCGTCGATGGCGATGCTGCGGTGGATCTGGACGAGGCGGTCGTCGACGTCCTCCTCGGGGCCCAGCACGCTGGCCAGGACGGCGCGCGCGTCGGCGTCGCGCCCCTTGCCGGCGAGGTAGCGCGGCGACTCCGGGATGCGCAGCGCGAGGAGGCCGTAGACGGCGGCCGGGATCACGGCCACCAGGAACATCCAGCGCCACGCCTCCCACCCGAGCCAGAGGACGTTCGCGGCGCCGTCGGCCGACTCGGCGAGGATCTGGTCGGAGAGCAGCGCGGCGAAGATACCGACGGTGATCGCGAGCTGCTGGAGCGAGCCCAGCCGGCCGCGCATCGCGGCGGGCGCGATCTCCGCGATGTACGCGGGCGCGATGACGGACGCGATGCCGATGCCCACGCCGGCCATGAAGCGCCAGACGGCCAGGTCCCACGCGGAGAACGCGACGGCGGACAGGATCGACGACACGAAGAACAGGACGGCGCCGAGCACCATGACGTGGGTGCGGCCCCAGCGGTCGGCCAGGCGCCCGCCGGCCCAGGCGCCGAGCGCGCAGCCGAGCAGGGCGATGGCGACGACGAAGCCGGTGGCCGAGGGATCGAGCTCGAACTGACCCTCGATGGCGTTGACCGCGCCGTTGATCACTGAGCTGTCGAAGCCGAACAAGAAACCGCCCACCGCTGCGGCGAAGGCGAGGGCCGTTGCCTTGCGGTGGGCTGATCGTGCGGCGGCTGTTGGTGCAGAAGGGCCGGTACTCATACGACCGATGCTAGATCGCCCGCTGGGCAGGTCGCGCGAGGAGCCGCCCAGGTGATCAGGTCAGGAAAGGCCAGAGTGCCCAGGTCGCAAGGGCCGCCACCAGGGCCGCGGCCGGGATGGTGAGCACCCAGGCGATGGCTATGTTCTTCGCCACACCCCAGCGGACGGCGGAGAGCCGGCGGGTAGCGCCGACGCCCATGATCGCCGAGGTGATCGTGTGCGTGGTGGAGACCGGGGCGTGCAGCGCGAACGCGTTGACGTACAGCACGAGCGCCGAGACGGACTCGGCCACGAATCCGCGCGCCGGGTCGAGCTCGATGATCTTGCGGCCGAGCGTGCGCATGATGCGCCAGCCGCCCGAGTAGGTGCCGGCGGAGATCGCGGCGGCGGCGGACAGCTTGACCCAGAGCGGGATGCCCGCCTCCGCGTCGGCCCAGCCGACCGTCAGCAGCGCCAGGTAGATGACGCCCATCGTCTTCTGCGCGTCCTGCAGACCGTGGCCCAGCGCCATCGCGGCGGCCGACGCCGTCTGGGCGATCCGGAAGCGACGGTGCGTCTTGGCGGGGGCCGCGCTGCGGAAGATCCACATGACGGCGACCATCCCCGCGAAAGCGAGCCCGAAGCCCACCAGCGGCGAGATGATCATGGGCAGGACGACCTTGTCCACGATCGCGGACCAGTAGATGCTCATCCCGCCCGCGATGCCCGCGCCGACCAGCCCGCCGATCAGCGCGTGCGTGGACGACGACGGGAGACCGAACCACCACGTGATGAGGTTCCACACGATCGCGCCGAGCAGGGCGCACAGCACGACGGCGAGCTCGGCGTGCGTGCCGGCGCCCGTAAGGTTGACTATCGACGACGCGATGGTCTCCGCGACCTCGGTACCCAGCAGGGCGCCCGCGAAGTTCATGACCGCGGCCATCAGCAGCGCGACCCGGGGTGTCAGGGCCCGGGTCGACACCGAAGTCGCGATGGCGTTGGCGGCGTCGTGAAAGCCGTTGGTGAAGTCGAAGCTCAGGGCGAGCGCCACCACGAGGACGACGAGGGCGACCTCCAACTCAGGACTCCTTGAGGGCGATGGTCTCGACCATGTTCGCCACCTTCTCGAAGCTGTCCGCGGCGTTCTCGAGAACCTCCACGATCTCCTTCAGCTTCATGAGCTGGACCGGGTCGCCGGCCAGGTCGTCGAAGAGCTGGGCGATGAGCTTGCGGTGCAGCTTGTCCGCCTGGTTCTCGAGGCGGTTCACCTCGACCCAGTAGTCCGCGAGCTTGTCCATCGAGCGCAGGCGGGGCATGGCGTCCGCCGTCAGCTCCGCGCACCGCTGCAGCACCTGGACCAGCTCGGACACGCGGTCCGGCAGGGCGTCGACCTTGTACAGGACTATCAGGTCCGCTGCCTCGTCCATCTCGTCCATGCAGTCGTCCAGCGCGGAGGCCAGACCGGAGATGTCCTCGCGGTCGAACGGCGTGATGAAGGTCTGGTTGAGGCGGCGCATGATCGAGTGCGTGGCGTCGTCGGCGAGATGCTCGACGTCGTGCATCTCGTCCGCGAGCTTCTCGCGGCCCGCCTTGTCCGCGCCGAGCAGCTCTGCCAGCAGGGACGCGCCCCGGACCAGGTGCTGGGCCGAGGCGGCGAGTAGATCGAAGTACGTGGTGTCGCGCGGAGTAAGGCGCACGAGGGCTCCCGTTCTAAGGGCTCTGGAACAGGCTCAGCGTAGGGCTGTTGCCGACTATCGCCAATTTGCAAGGTCGGACTTTGACAACTCGTGACACACGGCGTGGGTGCGCGGGCAGCACTCCGCCGTGGCCGTCGCCGGCCAGGAGGGGGAAAGAATGAGCGACGCCGAACCGGGAGCGCCTCTCGGCGCGGGGCCGCTCGTAGCGGCTTGAGGTGGAGCCCGGGGCATCCGCAGCCCGGCGTCGCCTGCACCATCCTAATGGCGTGTGCGGATCTGCCAAGGGGGTCGGATGTCACAGCGCCCGGGCGCGAGGCCAGCTTGACAGTGCGCGGGCCTACTCGAGGGAGCCGGTCCGCCACAGGTCACCGGCCCGTTCCAGCTCCTCGGCGGTGCGCAGCAGCGAGCTCGCGCTTCGGGTCATCCGGGTCGCGCCGGTGGGGTCCGCGACCTCGCGGGAGTCGGCGTCGAACGCCGCTCCGGTCGACAGGATGCGGCAGAACGCGCCGGCCCGTTCGAGGGCGACGGCGAGGTCCCCGGTGAAGACGCCGGACAGGACGGCGTCGGCCAGGATCTGCAGGTCACGAGGTTCCGGAGGGCTCGGCACGCCCGCGACGGCCTCCTGGACGGGTGCGGCCTCCACACCGAGCCGATACCTGAGCATGACGGTGGGCAGGTCGCGGCGCACCCACTCGCGCAGCACGTACAGGCGCCAGAGCGACCCGGGCAGCGAGACCGGTGCGGCGTCCGCCCACAGGCCGGCTACCGTGTCGAGGCCCTCGTTCTCGACCAGGTGGATGAGCCGCTCCACCACCTTCGGGTCCTCGGTGGTGCGTGCCCGGTCCACGAGAGCGCGCGCCGTCGCGTGCGCGACCTCGTCGCGCAGGGCAGGGTCCACCTCGCCGGGGAGCGCCTCGGCGTCCCGGGGGTCCAGCATGGCCGGCCGTCTCGGCGGTCGTTGGTCGCTGCTCATGATGACCGATAGTGCGCCGAAATGAAACGTGTGTCCACCACTGTCCGGTCGAACCGGGTCACCATACGGGCGGGCTCACCTTCTCGGTGGCCACCACCCGCGGCCCGGACGGCGTGTCGGCGACGTGCGCCACCAGCACCTCGCCGGGTTCGAGGAACGGGTCGACCGACGGCAGGCCGTCCGCCACGGTGGACGACGAGTGCTGGCGCAGCACGTCCAGCACCGTGGGCAGGACCGGGCGGTGGGTACAGATCACCGACGCCTCGGTGGTCTCCCCCAGCAGGTCGCGCATGGTGGCGGCGACACGGGACGGCGACCGCTCGTGCTGCGCCTCGCTGAGGTACTCGCTGTAGCTCGGGCGCAGCCCCGCGGCCCGCACGTACGGTTCGATGGTGGTGGCACAGCGCTCCCACCGGGAGCTGATCACGTGCTCGATGCCGTAGGCCGCCAGGACCGGGACCAGGGCGGCGGCCTGCCCGTGCCCGAACGGCGTGAGCGGGCGGTCGCGCTCGGAGCCGTGCCACGCCGTGCGCGGCACCGCCCGGCCGTGCCGCGCGATGACGAGCGCGCGGGTGTCGAGCAGGCCCTCGGCCTCGGCGTTTGCGAGGGCGTCCAGCGGACCGTGGTCCGACGTCCGGGTGAGGCGCTCCGCCGCTTCGGCCATGTCCAGCCACTCCGCCCGGTCGACCTCGTCCCGGTTGACCGGGGCGATCGGCACCCGCGCCGTGAGCGCCGCGCTGTCGTGTCCCTTGCGTGCCCTGCGCGACGCCCAGTAGTGCACGCGCTTCACGTGCCCGTCGGGCGTCAGGTACTGCAGGCCGGGCAGCGGGCGGCCGAGCACGATCTCCTTGCCCGTCTCCTCGCCGACCTCGCGGATCGCGGCGCCCTGGAAGGACTCCCCGACCTCGAGCTTGCCCTTGGGCCACGACCAGTCGTCGTACCGCGGGCGGTGCACCAGCTGTACCTGGAGCCGCCCGGCGCGACGGCGCCAGACGAGCCCGCCCGCCGTCATCACGACCGGCGTGTGCGATCCCGCGGCGGGGGAGGCCGACGTCGTCGGACCTGTGCCCACTACCGACCGCCGGCCCGTCACCGGACAGGCTCGAGCCGGCGCCGTTGCCGCTGGATCAGGACCGCCTGCAGGTCGCGGAGCCCGTTGTTGCCCACCGAGCCCGGGCGCTCCCAGCGACCGTCCGGCAGCAGGTGCCACGACGCCGTCGTGGCCGCCATGGACTCGTCGAGGAGCCCGAGGAGCTCTCCGATGTGGTTCGGGTCGGAGATCCGGATGAGCGTCTCGACCCGCCGGTCGAGGTTGCGGTGCATCAGGTCGGCCGAGCCGAGGAACACCTCGGGGCCGGACTCCGGCCCCTCCGCGAGGGCCGGGCCCACCGAGTTGGCGAACGCGAAGATGCGGGAGTGCTCCAGGAACCGGCCCAGGATGGACCGCACCCGGATGTTCTCGCTGAGGCCGGGGACGCCGACCTTCACCGCGCAGATGCCGCGCACCACCAGGTCGACCTGCACGCCGGCCTGCGAGGCGCGGTACAGGGCGTCGATCACCGTCTCGTCGACCACCGAGTTGATCTTCATCTTGACCCACGCCTCGTGGCCGGCGCGGGCCGCCGTCGCCTCGCGCTCGATGCGCTCGACCAGGCCCGCGCGGACGGCGCGGGGCGCCACGAGCAGCCGGTGGAACGTCGACTTCGGGGCGTACCCGGAGAGCTGGTTGAACAGGCGCGTCAGGTCCTGGCCCACGTCCGAGTCGCAGGTCAGCAGGCCGTGGTCCGTGTACAGGCGCGCCGTCTTCGGGTGGTAGTTGCCGGTGCCGACGTGGCAGTACCGCAGCAGGGAGCCGTCGGGCTCCTGGCGCACGACGAGCGACAGCTTGCAGTGCGTCTTGAGGCCCACGATCCCGTACACCACGTGGACGCCCGCCTCCTCGAGCTTGCGCGCCCAGGAGATGTTGGCCTCCTCGTCGAACCGGGCCTTGATCTCGACCAGGGCCAGGACCTGCTTGCCCGCCTCCGCGGCGTCGATCAGGGCGTCCACGATGGGCGAGTCGCCCGACGTCCGGTACAGCGTCTGCTTGATCGCCAGCACGTTCGGGTCGGCCGCAGCCTGCTCCAGGAACGTCTGCACGCTCGTGGAGAAGCTGTCGTACGGGTGGTGCAGCAGGATGTCCCTGCGCCGGATCGCGGCGAACACGTCCGTCGGCTTGGAGCTCTCCACCTCGGCGAGGTGCCGGTGCGTGGACGGCACGAAGGGCGGGTAGTGCAAGGAGGTCAGGTCGAGGTCCGCGATGAGGTTGAGGCCCGTGAGGTCCAGCAGCGCGGGCAGCTCGTAGACCTCCTCGTCCTTCACGCCCAGCTCGCGGACGATCAGGTCCCGGATGCGCGGGCTGATGTCCTTCGCGATCTCCAGCCGCACCGGCGGGCCGAACCGGCGGCGCAGGAGCTCCTTCTCCATGGCCTGGAGCAGGTTCTCGGCGTCGTCCTCCTCGACGTCCACGTCCTCGTTGCGGGTGACGCGGAACGTGTGGTTCTCGCGCACCTCCATGCCCGGGAACAGGTAGTCGAGGTGCTGCGCGATGACCTCCTCGAGCGGCACGAACGAGAGCGGCCCGCGCTGCGGGTCGGCCTTCTTGGTGCCCGGGCGGCGGGGCTTGCCCGACGCGTCCACCGCGATGAAGCGCGGCAGCAGCGGCGGCACCTTGACGCGCGCGAAGTGCTCCTTGCCCGTGGCCGGGTTCGCCACCACGACCGCGAGGTTGAGCGAGAGGCCCGAGATGTACGGGAAGGGGTGGGCCGGGTCCACCGCCAGCGGGGTGAGCACAGGGAAGATCTGCTTGCGGAAGAACTTGTGCAGGCGCTCCTGCTCCTTGGTGTCCAGCTCCTCCCAGTGCACCAGCGTGATGCCCTCGCCGGCCAGCGCCGGCTGCACCTCGTCCTCGAACACGCGCGCGTGCCGCTCCATGAGCTTGTGCGCCTCGTCCGAGATCCGCGCCAGCGCCTGGCGCGGGCTGAGCCCCGAGGCGCTCGTGACCGCGATGCCGGTCGCGATGCGGCGCTGCAGGCCGGCCACGCGCACCATGAAGAACTCGTCCAGGTTGGACGCGAAGATCGCCAGGAAGCGCACGCGCTCCAGGAGCGGGATGCGCGGGTCCTCGGCAAGCTCCAGCACGCGCTGGTTGAAGGCGAGCCAGCTCACCTCGCGGTCCGCGAACCGGTCGACGGGCAGCGGCTCGCCCAGCAGCGGTTCCAGCAGGCTGGTCCCGCCGGAGCTCTCCGCGATGTGCTCGGCGATGTGCGCGGCCAGGCTCGGGTCCAGGGAGTGCGGGTCCAGGAGCTCCTCCGCCGAGGCGCCTTCGGGCGCTGTCGCGGTGGGCTGCTGGACCTTCGTCGCGGTCGCGAGGCCGTTCTTGCCGGAGGCCTGCTCGGCGGGCTTGTCCGCCGACTTCGGGGCGGACTTCTCGACGGGCTTCTCGACAGGCTCGCGGCGGCCGTCCGGCTCGCCGTTCGTGGACTCTGCTGTGGACATCGCGCTTGCCGTACGAGGGCTCTGCTTCATGAATCGGCCGTTCTTGTCCCGGGTTCTGGCGGAGGTGTTCGCAGCGCTGTCCTTCATGTGGTTCATGGTGTCACCGTTCAGTACACAGTGGGTAACGCTCTCGGAGAGAGTTCGTCACGGGCGGGCGTACTGAACGTGTACTGCGGCCCGCGTGAAACCGGCCCGCTCGTACGTGGCCAGGGCGGGTGCGTTGTCGCCCTCGACGTAGAGCACGGCACGCGTCGCCCCGGTGCGCGCCAGGTGCGCCAGACCGACGTCGGTCAGCAGCCGGCCCAGGCCCTTGCCCTGGTGGTCCGGGTCGACACCCAGCACGTAGATCTCGCCATCGCGGGCGTCGTCCGGCTGGCCCGGCTCCGTCTTGGTCCAGAGGAACGCCACGGGGTCGACGTCGTCCGCGCCGCCCTCGGGGCCGCCGTCCGGAACGAGGAGGAAGAAGCCCTCCGGGTCGAACCACTGCTCGCTCTGGCGGGCGCGCAGGTCGTCGAGGGTCATCCGGCCCTGCTCCGGGTGGGTGGCGAACGCGCGGGCATTGACGCGGAGCCAGGCGGCGTCGTCGGCGCCGGGGCGGAAGGTGCGCAGGCGATAGCCGGCGGGTGCCTCAGGGAGCTCTGGCGCTCCGGCCGGTGCCCCTGCCGACGTCTCGGACGGCGATCCGCCCAACGCGAGCGGTCGCGCCGGGGCGGTTGGGCGCGCCGGGGTGGTTGGGCGGGTCGGGGTGGTTGGGCGGGTGAGGAAGAGCAGCTCGCGCACCGCGCGCAGGCCCGACGCCCGGGCGAAGCCGCGGGCCGACTCGAGATCGCCGTGCGCCCAGACCCGCAGTGGCTTGCCGTGCTGGCCGGGCTCGCCCGATCGGGACGGGAGCGTGGCGTCCCGTTCCGCGGTCTTGAGCAGCATGCGGCCGTGGCCGTTTCGGCGGTGCTCCGGGTGGATCACCAGCTCGGCGCTCGCGGTGTCGCCGGAGCGGTCGATCTGCACGTAGCCGATGGTGCTGCCCGCCTTGGTGTGCGCGACGACGTGCGTGATCCACTCGGCATCCGTGCCCAGGTTGAGCAGGGGCTGTTCGGACAGCGGCGCGACGCCGTCGTGCGCCTCAGCGGCGGCGGCCAGGTTCCGGACGGCCTGCTGGGCGTCGGCGTCGAGCGGACCGATCTCAATGGGGGCGGCAATACGCATAGTCCCCATCCTCCAGCACGAGGGGCGTGACGTTTCACATGTCCGCGCCGTAGCGGACACGCGGTGGAAACAGGTCGCACCTAGCGTTCGGAATGTTCCTCTGATCAACATTCGCACACGGTCCATGCCCCGGGAGAGGAGGCGCCGTGCAGCACGACGCCATGACGCAGGCGCCACTTTCCGTCGGTGCGCCCGACGGCGGGGCGCTGCTCGCGGGCGCCGACGTCGCCGTCCTGCAGGGTGTGCGGACCGTCGACGGCACGGTCGTCGACGTCGAGATCGCCGGGGGCCGGGTCGTTGGTGTGGCGGACGGCGGGCAGCGCGCCCTCGCCCCGGGGAGCACGCTCGCCGGAGGGCCCGCCCTGCGGCTGGACGCGAGCGGCTGGCTCGCGCTGCCGGCGGCGTGCGAGCCGCACGCCCACCTCGACAAGGCGCTCACCGCCGCCCGCATGCCCGCGGGGGCGGGCGCGGACCTCGTGGAGGCCATCGCGCACTGGCGCGAGCTCGCTCCCCGCATCGACGGCGCCGACGTCCTGCACCGCGCGCGGGCCGCCGTCGAGCGATATGCGGCTCGGGGCATCACGACCATCCGCACCCACGTCGACGCGCCCGCCGAGGGCGACCCGCTGCGCATGCTCGACGCGCTCCTCACGCTCCGCGAGGAGCTCGCGGGATCCGTGACGCTCCAGGTGTGTCTCCTGGGCGGGTGGCACACGCCGACGGAGGTCTTCGCCGAGGCGGCGGCCCGCGGTGTGGACGTGCTGGGCGGCTGCCCGCACCTCGCGCCCGACCCCAGGGCCGAGATCACCCGGGTGCTCGACGTCGCGGAGCGCACCGGCCTCCCCGTGGACCTGCACGCCGACGAGCAGACGGCGCTGCCGGACGACGGCCTGCTCGACGTCGAGGAGCTCGCCCGGCAGGTGATCGCGCGCGGCCTGACCCAGCGGGTGACCGCGAGCCACGCCGTCCGGCTCGGGTCGCTGCCGCCGGAGCGCCTCGCCGCCGTCGTCGACCTCGTCGCGCGCGCCGGTCTCGGCGTCGTGACGCTGCCGATCACGAACCTCTATCTCCAGGGCCGCGACGCCACGCACCTGGTGCCCCGGGGACTGACCGCCGTCCGCGCCCTCCTGGACGCTGGGGTCCCCGTGGCAGCGGGGGCCGACAACATGCGCGACCCCTTCAACCCCGCGGGCAGCGGCGACCCGTTCGAGACGACGTCGCTGCTCATGACCGCCGCACACCTGTCGGAGGGGGAGGCGCTCGACGCCGTGACGGCGGGCGCGCGGACGGTGCTCGGCCTGCCGCGGGCGGGTCTCGCCGTCGGCGACCGCGCCGACCTCGTCCTCGTGCCGGACGTACCGCTCGGCGACGTGCTGTCCGGCGCGGAGCACGCGCGCGTCGTCCTCGCGGGCGGCCGCGTCGTGGCGGACACCCGCGTGCAGCGCAGCCTCGCCCTCGGGTCTGCCTCCCGGCAGGACTCCCGCCCGACCTCCCGGCAGGCCGCCCGCCCCGGCCCCCCAGAACTCCCCGCACCCGAACAGCTCGTGAGGTGACACCAGTGAGCACAGTGAGCACGACGACCCCACGACCGAAGTCCATGACGCGCACTCTCGTGCTCGACGACGTGACCAAGGCGTTCCCCACCGGCACCGTGGCGCTCGAGGGGGTGAGCCTCTCGGTGGCGGCCGGCGAGTTCGTCTCCGTCGTCGGCCCGTCCGGGTGCGGAAAGTCGACACTTCTCCGGCTCGCCTCCGGGCTCGAGCAGGTGACCGGCGGAGACATCGAGGTGAACGCCACCTCCACGTCCTACGTGTTCCAGGAGCCGACGCTCCTGGAGTGGCGCAGCGCGCTGCGGAACGTCGAGCTCGTCGGCGAGCTGCGCGGCGCCGGCAAGGCGGACCGACGTCGGCGCGCGCAAGCGGCGCTCGACCTCGTGGGGCTGACCGGCTTCGAGAGGCAGCACCCCCGCCAGCTCTCGGGCGGCATGCGGATGCGGGTGTCGATAGCCCGCGCGCTCGTCGCCGAGCCGGACCTCGCGCTGTTCGACGAGCCGTTCGGGGCGCTCGACGAGATCACCCGGCTGCGGATGCAGACGGAGCTGCAGAGCCTGTTCGAGCTGAAGAGCTTCGCCGGCCTGTTCATCACGCACTCCGTCTCCGAGGCGGTCTACCTGTCGACGCGGGTCGTGGTCATGAGCGGCCGCCCCGGCCGGGTGGTGGCCGATATCCCGGTCCCCTGGTCCTACCCCCGCCCGCCCGAGCTCCGCTTCGAGCCCGAGTTCGCGGCGCTCACCGGCGAGGTCTCCGCCGCCCTCGGGGAGCACTCATGAGCGCCGCCACGATGACCGGCCGCCCCCGGAACGACACCGGCGTCCGACGCCGGATGGCCGCGGCCGGCGCGAAGGTCGGCCCGCTCCTCGCCGCCATCGCCGGCATAGTCGCCGTCTGGTACGCCGTCACGTACCTCGTCCTCACCCCCGAGCGGCGCTTCCTGCTGCCGCCGCTGCACCAGGTGCTCGGCGCCACGCTCGGCAACCCGATGGTCATGGGGCCCATGCTCGACGCGCTGTGGCAGACCGTCGGCGTGGCCCTGTCCGGCCTGGCGGTCGCCGTCGTCCTGGGCATCGGGTACGCCGTGGTCATGGCGCAGGCGGGCTGGGCCGAGAAGATCCTCTACCCGTACGCGGTGATCCTGCAGACCATCCCGATCCTGGCCCTCACGCCGCTCATCGGGATCTGGATGGGCTACGGCTTCAACGCACGCATCGTCGTGTGCGTGATCATCGCGCTCTTCCCGATGATCGCGAACACGCTGTTCGGGCTCCAGTCCGCCGGGCCGGACGCCCACGACCTGTTCACGCTGAACCGGGCCACGCGGGTGCAGCGGCTCTTCAAGCTCCAGTTCCCGGCGGCGCTCCCGTCGATCTTCACGGGCCTGCGCAACGCCGCGGGCCTGAGCGTCATCGGGGCGATCGTCGGCGACTTCTTCTTCCAGCAGGGCTCGCCCGGGATCGGCGGTCTGCTGCGCACCTACACGCTCCGGCTGAACATGGAAGCCCTGTTCATGGCCATCATCCTCACCGCGCTGTTCGGGGTAGCCGTGTTCTCCGTCTTCGCGGCGCTGGACCGGGCGGTCATCGGCCGCTGGTACGGCCGCGGCGCGCCCTGACCACCTCCGAGCTTGTCCCTTACCCACCCGCCTCGCCCTGACACCCTCCCCTCGCCCTGACACCCCCCTCGCTCCTGACCCACCCCCCTTGGAGTCCTCATGTCCTTTTCCAGACGCCGCATGTCCCTCACCCGACCCCGACGCCTCGCCCTCGCCGCGCTGACCGTCGTCCCGCTCCTCGCCCTGACCGCGTGCGGCGGCGGCGACGCGCAGGCGGGCGGGACCGCTGAGCTCGACGTCCCGGCGGCGGAGGCGGACGGCCCGCTCGACCTCTCCGGCGTGTGCCCGGAGACCGTCGTCATGCAGCAGGACTGGCAGCCGGAGGCGGAGCACGGGGCGATGTACTCGCTCGTGGGGTCCGACCACACGGTGGACACCGAGGCCAAGTCGGTCACCGGCTCGCTGGTGGCGCAGGGCGTCGACACCGGCGTCGACATCGAGGTGCGCCCGGGCGGGCCGAGCGTCGGATTCCAGCCCGTGCCCGCGCTCATGTACCTGGACGACTCGATCCTCCTCGGGGCGGTGACGACCGACGCGCAGATTGCCGGGCTGGCCGACAACCCCGTGGTCACCGTGGCGTCCCAGCTCACCAACAGCCCGCAGATGGTCATGTGGGACCCCGAGAGCCACGAGGGTGCGACCACCATCGAGGAGGCCGCGGCCGACGGGGACCCCCTCGTCGCCTCGGGCGACGTGTTCCCGCAGCTGCTCGCCTCCCAGGGCATCATCGACAAGTCGCAGATCGACCTCAGCTTCGAGGGGACGCCGCAGCGGTTCGTCTCCGACCCGAGCATCCTGCAGCAGGGGTTCGCGACCGCCGAGCCGTACAGCTACGAGCACGAGATCCCGCAGTGGGGCAAGCCGGTCGACTACCAGCTGATCTCCGACGTCGGCTACTCCGTGTACCCGGAGGCGCTCGCCGTCCGCGCGGACAAGGTCGAGGAGAACGCCGACTGCCTCGCCAAGCTCGTGCCGATCATGCAGCAGGCGCAGATCGACTACCTCGAGGACCCGCAGGCCACGAACGAGCTGATCGTCGACCTCGTGGACCAGTACCAGACCGGATGGACGTACTCGCTCGGCGTGGCCGACTTCTCGGTCAAGGCCCAGCAGGACCTCGGCATCGTCACCGACGACCCGGCCTCCGGGGTGTTCGGCCAGATCGACCCCGAACGCATGGCGGAGATCGTCGACACCTTCGGCCCGATCCTCGTGGACGCCGGGCAGATCGACTCCGCGGACATCGACCCCGAGTCGCTCTACACCAACGAGTTCATCGACGACTCGATCTCGATGAGCAAGTAAGGAGCACACCGATGACCAGCACCCCACCGACTACCGCCGAGCGGTCCGCCAGAGCCGCTGCGGAGATCGCCGCCCTGCTCGGGCCCGACCTCGTCTCCACCGAGGCGGAGCTGCTGCTCAAGACCTCCTCCGACTGGTCGCGCATGTCGCCGATCCTGCAGGAGAAGGTGCCCGCCGGCCGCTACCTGCCGGACGCCGTGGTGCGCCCCCGCACCGCGGACGAGGTCGCGGAGGTCCTGCGGATCGCCTACGAGCACGACGTCCCGGTGACGCCCCGCGGTTCGGGCACGGGCAACTACGGGCAGGCGACGCCGTTCGACGGCGGGTTCGTGCTCGACCTGCGCGGCCTCGACACGATCCGGGTGAACGACTCGGGCACGGTCACCGCCGGTGCGGGCGCGAAGATCACCGCCATCGACGCCGCGGCGCGCGCGGCGGGCAGGGACATCTGGATCTACCCCTCCACCAAGGGGTCCACGATCGGTGGGTTCGTCGGCGGCGGCTCGGCCGGGACGGGGACCATCGAGCACGGCTCGACCACCGACGGCTACGTGCTCTCGCTCACCGTCGCGCCCATGGACGGCAGCGGCAGCACGTTCACCGTCTCGGGTCCGGACGCCCTGCCCTACGTGCACGTGTACGGGGTGACGGGGGTGATCGTCGAGCTGGAGATCGCCACCGACCCCGCGCGCGACTGGGTCGCGGTCTACGCCGCGTTCGAGGACTGGGCGTCCATGACGGGCGTGCACCGCTCGCTGCTGGACCTGCCGGTCCTGCCGCGGCTCGCGTCCGCCGACCCGCCGGCGCTCGTGCCGAGCCTGCCCGCCGCCGTGCCGCTCGACCCGGCGTTGCACAGCCTGCGCGTCATCGCCGAGGCCTCGACGGTGGCCGAGATCGAGGCGCGGGTGGTGGCAGCGGGCGGCGTCGTCGTCGCGAGCCTCGCGGACTACGTGGAGACGGACAAGCTGTCGTCGATGTCGTACAACCACCCGGTGTACTTCCTGCAGAAGGAGCACCCCGACCGCACGTGGTTCCACATGGAGACCGGCGGGCTCGCGCACTGGGAGCGCCCGGACGATGTCCGGGCGGTGTACGACGGCGACGTCCACCTCCACCTGGAGCTCATGGGCAGCGCGCCGCTCGCGATGGTCGTCGCCGACTACGTCTGTGAGGAGGAGTCGCTGGCGGGGATCGAGCGCCTCGAGGCGCTCGGCCTCGGCGTGCACTCGCCGCACCAGTGGTACGTGGACCGGCACGTGGACCTCGCCCGCGAGGTGGCCCGGACCACCGACCCGAAGGGCCTGCTCAACCCGGGCAAGCTCGTGGACGCGCCGCCGGTCGACACGCGAATCAACATCGGGGTGCGCTGATGGGCGCGGCCCGGGTCCCGCGGTTCGCGGAGCTGACGTGGCGGGAGATCGAGGCGCTGCCGGCCGACACGGTGGCGGTCCTGCCGCTCGGCGCGATCGAGCAGCACGGCCCGCACCTGCCGGTGTCGACGGACCTGGTGACCGCTACGGAGGCGGCGTCGGCGGCGGTCGAGGCGGTGGCCGCCTCGGGCGATGCCTCCGTCGTGCTGCTGGAGCCGCTCGCGTACACCAAGTCGGACGAGCACGCGGGGTTCCCCGGCACGATCTGGCTCTCCTGGGACACGCTCATGCGGGTGCTGGTCGACGTCGGCCGGTCGGTGGCGGCGTCGGGCATCACCCGGCTGCTGTTCGTCAACGGCCACGGCGGCAACTCCGCGCTGGGCCAGGTCGCGAACCGCGAGCTGCGGCGGCGGTTCGGGCTGCGGACCTTCTTCGCGCACGTCTCGATGCCCCGTGACCAGGGCGGCGTCCCCGCGTCCGGCGCGGAGCACGGGCTCGGCGTGCACGGCGGCCACGGGGAGACCTCGCTCATGCTGCACCTGCGGCCCGGGCTGGTCCGCATGGATCTCGCGGAGCGTCGCGTGCCCGAGGGCCTGCTCGCGTACGAGCACATCGGGTTCGGCCGCCCGACGTCGTTCGGCTGGCTGTCGAGCGACTTCGGCCCCGACGGCCACATCGGCGACCCGACGACGGCGACCGCCGAGGCGGGCAAGGAGCTGTTCGAGCACGCGGTGGGGCAGCTCGCGCGCACGCTCGTGGAGGCGTCGCGGTTCACGACGCCGGAGGACGGCGCGGGCGCGCTGGGCGGGCGGGACCAGCAGTGAGCGTGGCCGGGGCCGAGGGGGCGGTGTCGCGGCTGATCGTCCGCGGCGCGCTCGCCGTGCGCACGGGGCCGGGTGCTGGTGAGGACGAGGCGGGCGGTGACGTCGTCGTCGGCGACGGCCGGGTGCTGAGTGTCGGAGCAGCCTCCACCGACGTCGGCGCGGCGGAGCTCGACGCGACGGGATGCGTCGTCACGCCGGGGCTGGTGAACGCGCACCACCACCTGCTCCAGACGGCGTTCCGCACGCTGCCCGGCACCCGCGGCGTCCCGATGCGCGAGTGGCTCGCGCTGATGGCCGCCGCGTACCGGCGCGCCTCCGTCGACGCCGAGCTGGTGGGCGCCGCGGCGCGTGCGGGGCTGGCCGAGGCGCTGCTCAGCGGGGTCACGACCGTCGCGGACCACCACCTGACCTGGCCGGCCGTGCTCAGCCCCGCCGCGACGGTGGACCTCGCCCGGGCGGCCGCCGACGCGGCCGACGAGCTCGGGGCGCGGCTCGTCCTCGTGCGCGGTACCGCCGGGGACGATCCCGAGGCGGCGGCGCTGAGCGCCGACGCCATCGCGTCCGCGCTGGTCGGCGACGCGCCCGGCGGGGTGCGGGCCGACGGCGGCGTGCAGGTCGCCGTCGGCCCCGCGGGAGTACACAGCGACAGCGAGGCGACGTTCCGCCTGTTGGGGGAGGTGGCGGCGCGCCGCGGGCTGCGCCGTCGCACCCAGGCCAACGAGCAGGTCGACGTCGCCGCGGCGCTCGAGCGCTACGGGCGGCGTCCGCTGGAGCTGCTGGACGAGTGGGGGTGGCTCGCCCCCGACGTCACGGTCGCGCACCTGTGCGACGTCACCTCCGACGAGATCGACCGCGTGGCGGCCTCGGGCGCGCACGCGACGCACGCGCCCGGGTGCGACGTGCCGATGGGCTGGGGCGTCGCGCCGGTCGCGAAGCTCCTCGCCGCGGGCGTCGTGGTGGGGCTCGGCACGAGCGGCGGAGGATCGAACGACGCCGGCCACCTGCTTGCGGACGCCCGGCTCGCCATGCAGGTGTCCGCGCTGGTGGGCCGCCAGCTCGCGGCACGCGAGCTGCTGGACGCCGCGACCGCCGGGTCGGCGGACGGGCTCGGCAGGCCCGAGCTCGGCAGGCTCGCGCCCGGTTCGGCGGCGGACCTGTGCGTCTGGGACGTCGGCGGCGTCGCCGACGCCGGTGTGGCGGACCCGGTCGCCGGCCTGCTCTGGGCCGCGCCGGGCCGGCGGCCGCGCCACGTCGTCGTCGGGGGCCGGGTCGTCGTGCGCGACGGCCGGCTGGTGACGGCGGACGAGCGGGAGGTCGCCCGTGGACTCAGCCGGCGTCTCGCCCGAGTCGCTGCTTGACGACCAGCAGGCGGTAGGGCTTGCCGTCGGCGCTCGACCAGCGGTGCCGGGTCCCGGCGCGGTAGAAGGCGGAGTCGCCCGGACCGATGCGCTCCAGGGTGTCGTCGAGCTCGAGCAGCACGTGACCCTCCACGACGTAGACGAACTCGTCCTCGTCGTGGGCCCAGTGCGGGCCTGGCTCGCGCGACGTGCCCGTGAACTCCATCGGGTCGAACGGGCGGTCGCCGGCCGGCGCAAGAGCGCGGACCGTGCCGCCACCCGGGGACGAGGCCGACCCCTCGTCCGTGCGGCGCACCACCGGGGTGCTGCCGGCGGGCGGCGCCGTGGCCTCGGCGAGCAGGAGCTGCTGGGTGGTGCCGAGCGTCGTCGCGACGCGGAACAGGGACGACATGCTCAGCCGCGCCCGGCCGCGCTCGACCTGGCTGAGGAACGAGTGCGAGAGCCCCGTCGCGTGGGCGAGCTGGACGAGGGTCATGCTCTGGTCGTGCCGCAGCGCGCGGATCCTCTGCCCCAGGCGGGCGACCGAGCGACCGAGCGGGTCGGTGTCCTCGTCGATGAGCGCGTCCATGCCTCGATGCTAGGGGACTGCGACGGCCGGACGGCGGCCGACGCCGGGCGATCTGCCGCCGTCCCGGCAGCCGTAACAGAACCCGCGCGCCGGGGTGATCCGGGCGAAACATCGAGCACCGACGATGGAGAGATGTTGATGTCATCAACATCGCCTCACGGGTCCGTCGCCGACGGCTTCCGGGACGCGATGGCCGGGCTGGCGAGCGGAGTGTGCGTGGTGACGACGGCGGCGGGCGGCGAACCCGCCGGGCTGACGACCACCGCGGTGATGAGCGTGAGCCTCGACCCACCACTGGTTGCCGTCGGGGTCGCTCGGTCCAGCCGGACGCTCGCGCCGCTCCGCGAGGCGCGGCGGTTCGCGGTGCACGTGCTGCCGCACGACCGCGAGGAGGTGGCTACGGTCTTCGCCTCCAAGGCCTCGGACAAGTTCGACGGCCGCGCGGTCCGCCCCGGGCTGGGCGGCGTCCCGGTGCTCACCGAGGACGCGCGCCACGTCCTCGAGTGCGAGACGTGGGCCGAGCTCGAGGCCGGCGACCACATACTGCTTGTCGGGCAGGTCCTCCGGGTGCACTCCGCCGAGGCCGACCAGGGGCGGGCGCTGGTGCACTTCGACCGGGAGTTCCACCAGGTCGGCGCGGCCCGTGCGCCGTCGGCCCACCCACCGGCGACGAACCACCCGCGCGAGACGAACCACCCGCGCGAGACGAACCACCCGCCCGCGACGAACCACCCGCCCGCGACGAAGGGAACCATGTGACCCGCTCCGCCCCGCTCGCCCTCACCGTGGTCGACGCCCTGCTCCTGCCCGGCGCGGACGCCGGGCCCGAGTGGTACTTCGGCTGGCTCCAGGTCGGCACCGACGGCCGCGTCGTCGGCCTGGGGCCCGGGGACCCGCCGTCCGACACCTACGGCACGCCCGTGCTGGACGCGGGCGGGGCGATAGTGGCCCCGGGCTTCGTCTCCGCGCACTCGCACCTGTTCACGTCCGGCCTGCGCGGCATCTCCCCTGACGCGACCCTGTACCCGTGGGTGCGCTCCATGATGGAGCTGTTCCGGCACACCACCGCCGAGGACATGTACTGGTCGACGCTGCACGGGTCGCTGGACTTCCTCGCCAACGGGGTGACCAGCGCCTACAACTTCATGCAGTCCGGCGTGACCTGGCTGTACGACCCGCGCACCGCACGGAACGTGCTCGGCCGGGTGCATCCCGACGACTACACGACGCGCCAGATGGACGGCACGGTCGACGCCGGCCTGCGCGCCGTGCACGCGATCCGGCTGGACGACGAGGCCGGGCCCGAGGACGAGGTCCTGGCGACCTTCGCCCGCAAGGTCGACGCGGCGCGCGCCCCCGAGCGGGCGGGCCGCGGCCAGCACCTGGGGGTGTCCGTGATGGGGGCGGTCCAGTGGGCTGCCACCTCCCGGACCGCGGAGCTCGAGGTACAGGTGATGCGCGAGCACGGCATCACCGACCAGGCCCACTTCGTCGAGACCGCCGAGGGGATGGACGTCCAGCGGGCCAAGTTCGCCTGGTACGACGACGCCGGGGCGCTCGGCCCCGACCTGCTCCTCGGGCACTTCGTCCACCCCAGCGACGCGATGGTCGACCGCGTGGTCGCGGCCGGCAGCCCCGTCGTCTGGCAGCCGACGTCGAACGGGCGCCTCGGTTCCGGCGTCGCCGACGTCGTGCGCTACCGCGAGGCCGGCATCGCCGTGGGCATCGGCCTGGACGACCAGTCGTGCACCGACATCTCCGACCCCTGGTCGAACATGCGGCTCGGCCTGTACTCGCAGCGCGCGCTGTACCACGACGCCGCAGTGCTCTCCCCGCGCGACGTGCTCCGCATGCACACCCTCGGGGCCGCCGAGGTGCTCGGCGTCGCCGACCGGGTAGGCAGCCTCGAGATCGGCAAGTACGCAGACTTCGTGCTGGTCGACCACCGGTCACCGAGCACGGGTCCCGTGTGGGACGTCGTCGCGACTTACGTCCTCGCGTGCGGGCTGCGCAACCTGCGCGCGACGTACGCGGGCGGGCAGTGCGTCGCCCGCGACGGGCGCGGGACGACGCCGCTCGCCGAGCGCGCCGACGCCGAGCTGGCCGAGCGGATCGAGCGAGCGGCGCACGCCGACGGGCGCCGGCTCGCGGTCACCGCGGAGGAGCTGGTGTCCGCGCGCGCCCGCAAGAACCCGCGCATCCCCGAAGAGCCGAGGTAGAAC
The DNA here is from genome assembly GCF_042670845.1 of Promicromonospora sp. NPDC057138. NCBI lineage: Bacteria > Bacillati > Actinomycetota > Actinomycetes > Micrococcales > Promicromonosporaceae > Promicromonospora > Promicromonospora sp. NPDC057138. Next base: position 23,108 of record NZ_JBHUUX010000019.1, read on the forward strand.
TGGAGCGAGATAGAACCCGGGCGAGATAGAACCGCAGTCGCGCTGCGGTTCTATCTCGCCACAGTTCTACTTCGGCAACAGGGAGTCAGTCCTCCGAGGCGGCCGACGGCGCCGCCAGGCCCGCCGTGATCAGGTCCATCACCGACGAGTCGGCGAGCGTCGTGGCGTCGCCCACCGCCCGGTCCTCGGCGACGTCGCGCAGCAGGCGGCGCATGATCTTGCCGGACCGGGTCTTGGGCAGCTCCGGCACCACGAGGATCTTCTTCGGCTTCGCGATGGGGCCGATCTCCTTGCCCACGTGGTCGCGCAGCTCCTTCTGCACCTCGGCAGCACCCTCCGGCGTCGCCGCGCGGCCCGCGTGCTCGCCGCGCAGGATCACGAACGCGACGACGGCCTGGCCGGTCGTCTCGTCGTTCGCGCCGACGACGGCCGCCTCCGCCACGATCTCGTTCGAGACCAGGGCCGACTCGATCTCGGTCGTCGACAGGCGGTGCCCGGACACGTTCATGACGTCGTCCACGCGGCCCAGCAGCCAGATGTCGCCGTCCTCGTCCTTCTTGGCGCCGTCACCGGCGAAGTAAAGGTCGTCGAAGCGGGACCAGTACGTCTCCTTATAGCGCTCCAGGTCGCCCCAGATGCCGCGGAGCATGGACGGCCACGGCTCGGACAGCACGAGGTAGCCGCCACCGCCGTCGGGCACGGGCTTGGCCTCGTCGTCGACGACGGTCGCCACGATGCCGGGGATCGCCACCTGCGCTGAGCCGGGCTTGGTCGCGGTGACGCCCGGCAGGGGGCTGATCATGATGGCGCCGGTCTCCGTCTGCCACCAGGTGTCGACGATCGGGGTCTTGTCGCCGCCGATGACGCGGCGGTACCACATCCACGCCTCCGGGTTGATGGGCTCGCCCACCGAACCGAGGACCCGCAGGGAGGACAGGTCGAAGCCGCCCGGGATGTCGTCGCCCCACTTCATGCAGGTGCGGATCGCGGTCGGCGCGGTGTACAGGATCGAGACCTTGTACTTCTCGATCAGCTCCCACCAGCGGCCGCGGTGCGGCGTGTCGGGCGTGCCCTCGTACAGCACCTGCGTGGCGCCGTTCACGAGCGGCCCGTAGACGACGTAGGAGTGGCCGGTGACCCAGCCGACGTCGGCCGTGCACCAGTAGACGTCCGTCTCCGGCTTCAGGTCGAACACGTTCTTGTGGGTGTACGCCGCCTGCGTGAGGTAGCCGCCGGTGGTGTGCAGGATCCCCTTCGGCTTCCCCGTGGTGCCGCTCGTGTACAGGATGAACAGCGGGTGCTCCGCCTCGACCGCCACCGGCTCGTGCTGGTCCGACGCCGCGGCCAGGGCCTCGTGCCACCACACGTCGCGGCCCTCGACCCAGTCGACGTCCTGCTCGGTGCGTCGCACGACGAGCACCTTCTCCACGGACGTCGCGGGAGCGCCCTCCTTGGGCGCGAGGGCCTCGTCGACGGCCGGCTTGAGGGCCGATGGCGCGCCGCGCCGGTACCCGCCGTCGGCCGTGACCACGAGCTTGGCCTCGGCGTCGGCGATCCGGCTGCGCAGGGCGTCGGCGGAGAAGCCGCCGAAGACCACGGAGTGCGGTGCCCCGATGCGGGCGCAGGCCAGCATCGCCACCACGGACTCCACGAGCATCGGCAGGTAGATGATCACGCGGTCACCGGTCTGCACGCCCAGCGAGGTCAGCGCGTTCGCTGCGCGGGACACCTCCTGCTGGAGGTCGGCATACGTGACGGTGCGGGTGTCGCCGGGCTCGCCCTCGAAGTGGATGGCCACGCGGTCGCCGTGGCCGGCCTCGACGTGCCGGTCCACCGCGTTGTACGCCGCGTTCAGCGTGCCGTCGGCGAACCACCGCGCGACGGGGGCGCCGCTCCAGTCCAGCGTCTCGGTGAACGGCGTCGTCCAGGTCACGAGCTCCTGGGCCTGCTCGGCCCAGAACCCCAGGCGGTCGGCCGACGCCTTCTCGTACAGGTCAGCTTTCGCGTTCGCCTGGGCCGCGAACTCCGCGCTCGGCGGGAAGCTCCGGGTCTCGTGCAGCAGGTTCTCGAGGCTGGGGCTGGATGCCGAGCCCGACGTCGGGTTGGTGTCTGTCACGGTGACCTCCGGTGCGCATCTTCGCGTTCGTTTCGGGCAGGGTGCATGGCGCTGCCTTGACGTTCTCTCTGGTCGGTGAGTGTAGTCCCGGACGGTGACACCCCCCACAGCCGTCTGTCAGTTCCTGAGACAGCGGCCGCCCGCGCCGGACCCCCGGCGGAATGGCCCGGCCATTGGCCACGTTGGCGCTGGCGTGAGCCTCCTCTTCGAACCGATGACCCTCCGCGGCCTGTCCGTCCCCAACCGCGTCTGGTTGTCGCCGATGTGCGAGTACTCCGCGGTCGACGGCGTCCCGAACGACTGGCACCTCGTGCACCTCGGCGCCCGCGCCGTGGGCGGGTTCGGGCTCGTCATGACCGAGGCGACCGCCGTCGTGCCGGAGGGCCGCATCTCCCCGCAGGACACGGGCATCTGGAACGACGAGCAGACCGCCGCCTGGAAGCGCATTGTCGACTTCGTGCACGAGCGCGGGGCGCGCATCGGCATCCAGCTCGCGCATGCGGGCCGCAAGGCGTCGGCCTTCCGCCCCTGGTCCCCGGTGCACGGCACGGTCCCGGTGTCGGACGGCGGTTGGCCCACCGTCGGCCCGTCGGCCTCGCCGTACCCGGGGTTCGACGCCCCCGCCGAGATGACGCCCGCGCAGGTCGCGGACGTCCCCGAGCGGTTCGCGGCGGCCGCTCGCCGGGCGCGCGAGGCCGGGTTCGACGCGGTCGAGGTGCACGCCGCGCACGGGTACCTGTTGCATCAGTTCCTGTCGCCGCTCGCGAACCTGCGCACCGACGAGTACGGCGGGTTCACCGCCGGCCGCTCGCGGCTCGTGGAGGAGACGGTGCGTGCCGTGCGATCCGCGTGGCCGGAGGACCTGCCCGTACTGGTCCGGCTCTCCGCCACCGACTGGCTCGAGAACGGCCTCGCGGTGGACGACGTCGCGGCCGTCGCCAGCCGCCTCGGCACCCTCGGCGCGGACCTGATCGACGTGTCGACCGGCGGTGTGGCGCCGGCGTCGATCGCCGTCGGGCCGGGTTACCAGGTGCCGCACGCGCGCCGCGTGCACGAGGTGTCCGGCCTCCCGGTCAGCGCCGTCGGGCTCATCAGCGACCCGGCCCAGGCCGAGCAGATTCTCGTGGAGGGTTCGGCCGACGCCGTCATGCTCGGCCGTGAGGCCCTGCGCGACCCGTACTGGCCGCTGCGCGCGGCGAACGTGTTCGGCGAGAAGATCGGCACGGTGCCCGTGGATTCCGGCGTGGGAATGCAGCCTCAGTACTCGCGCGCACAGTGGCGGTGACCTACGGCGAAGGCTTGGGCTGACCGCGATTCCTGAGCCTGCGGCGGTCGAGCGCCGGGGGAATGCGGGGCGCGGTGATTCTTTGCCGGCCGGCGTGCATTCCGCGAAACGATTCGCCGTGCGGCCGGGCTCCTCGCAATTTCCGATCGCGATCCGGAAGTGCGAGGGCCCGGCCACTGCGGTGGCGAGATCTCGGCCCACGAGTACGGAATCCGGGAGCATCCTCAAGCCGGATACCGCTCTCACCAGCTGGCGGGGTGACCGTGCACTTCGCTCGCTGCCGATCAGGCCTCGACCCTTTCGACCCCCAGGGCACGGTCCCTTCCGCCCTGAATACTTGCTGTGAACACAATCACACTGCCTTGTGCTTATAAAAGCAACCTGAGCGGACTGATCTTCACAATTGCCAATTCCTGTCATGCCGGCAATTGGTCGCGAAAATCTTCGGCCTTACCTTGGCTTGACCTTCTGTGGTGGGTCGGTCGACCTCAGAGGCGGCGCAGATACTGGCGGCATACGTAGATCCGCGCGAACCGCTTGCGCAGCTCTGCTTCGAGTGCGATGTCCGCGTGCATGAACGCGTTCACCGGTGCGGAGAGCCCGCGGGGCGTCGTGAAACCCTCGGCGGGCTCGTCGCCGTCCTTGTAGACGTGCAAGTAGCGGAAGTTCTCGGTGAACCCGCAGCGCCGGTACCAGGCGTTGGCCGCCCGGTCCTCGCGGGTCCAGGCGTCGAGGGTCGCCGTGCCCGACGCCCGGAGCGGCGCGAGAACTGCGTCGAGGAGGGCGGTCGCGATGCCCTGGCGCGCGTGGTCGGGATGGACCGCGATGGTGTCGATGGTGGCGGCGTCGCCGTCGATCTCGACGTCGAGCAGCCCGGCGATCTCGCCGCCGTCGGACACCACGACGAGAGTTATTGCAGGCAGGTCGAAGGTGGTGCGGCGCGGTTTGACGTCGTCGTAGTACTGAGTTCCGAGAAAAGCCAGGGCGCGGCAGCGAAGCCAGCCGGGCTCGTCCGCGGGCGCGTAGGGGCGCACGGTGAAAGTCATGGGATTCCGATCGTCGAAGGGCAGGCGAGAACGCGCGCGCCTCGGCGCGCAGCGGGGATGCGCTCAGTTCGACGACATGGGCAGAGCGTGCCCGACGGCGGCCGCGCCGGTCGAGCGAATTCCGCGTCGGCTCAGCGGCGTCGCGACCGGCGTCGGGCGGCGCGCCAGACCAGCCAGGCGGTAACGCCCACCGCCACAACGCCCACCACCGCGAGCAGCGGGACAGGCTCGATGCGCGGGCGCAGCGCGACGGGCCGGGTGAACGCCAGGACTCCCCAGCCGGACTGCGCCGCCCGCCGCTTCAGCGCGCGGTCCGGGTTGACCACATAGGCGTGGCCGACCGCCGCCAGCATCGGCGCGTCGGTGATGGAGTCGGAGTAGGCGAAGCTGCGCGCGAGGTCGTAGTCCTCGCGTGCGGCGAGGCGGCGGACGCCCACCGCCTTGTTGTCGCCGTAGTTGTAGAAGTCGATCTCGCCGGTGAACCGGCCGTTCTCGACGGACATCTGGGTGGAGAGCACGTGGTCCGCGCCGAGCACGGCGGCGATGGGCTCCACCAGCACTGCGGCCGACGCCGACACCACCACGACGTCCCGGCCCGCCGCGTGATGCTCGGCTATGAGCTCGACGGCCTCCGCGTAGACGTACGGGTCGATGAGCTCGTGCACCGTCTGGGTGACGATCCGCCGGACCTTCGCGACGTCCCAGCCGGTGACGAGCGACGACAGGTGCGTGCGCATCCGCTCGGTCTGGTCGGCGTCGGCGTTCCCGATCATGAAGACGAAATGGGCGTAGGCGCTGCGCAGCACGTCGGCGCGCGAGAGGAGCCCGCCCGCGAGGAACGGCTTGGAGAAAGCCGCCGACGAGCTCGTGGCGATGATCGTCTTGTCGAGGTCGAAGAACGCGGCCGCACGCGGGGCGTGCGACAACGGTCGAGGAGCGATCTGGGGAACCTGCTCGGTCACCCGGAGAGCCTACCGGCGCAGGCTCTCCGGAGGGTGGCGCTCGCGAGGATGTTCCGCGACGCGGATGAAACTCGTTCGTTCGAACGACAGACCCTGTCCACGGCGGCACCGGCCGGCGAGCCCGACCACAGGCAGCACTTTCCCCGGCTTGTGCACAGCCAGCCCTCCGTCACCAGCGGGGCGCGGCCCCGAGCGCCCAACCTCGTTCCAGAGCCCGGGCAGTCCACCCGGGACGAGGGGCCGGGCCGTGTGCCCGGCGGCGGCCCGGGACAGCCCCGGGCGGGGGGAGGCAGCGATGATCAGCACAGCGGGCGGCACGGCAGAACCGGGGCGCGTGATCGGAGTGGTCGGGGCCTGCGGCGGAGCGGGTGCGTCCCTGGTGGCCGCATGCGTGGCACACGGCCTGCGCCGGAGCGGCGAACGGGCCACGCTCGTGGACCTGGACGCCCATGCGCCGGGCACGGATCTGCTCCTGGGGGCCGACGGCGGACGCGGCGCGCGCTGGCCGGACCTGGTCGAGGCGCGCGGTGATGTCGAGGGCGCGGGTGTGGTCGCGGCCCTGCCGCGCTGGGGCATGGTGCCGGTGCTGAGCGGGACCGCGTCGGACCCGCCACCGGACGACGACGTGGTGCTCGACGTCTGCCGCGGGCTCGTGCGGGCCGGCGAGACCCTGGTGCTCGACCTGCCGCGCCCGGGAGCGTGGGGCAGTGCGACCCGGCGGGGAGCCGGGCCTGCGGTTGAGGCGCCGGGCAGCGACGGCCTGGCCCTGCGCACCCTCCTGGCGGGGTGCGAGACGGCGCTGCTCGTTGTGCCCCTGACGCTGCCGGCGACAGTCGGCGCCCAGCGGGTCCGCAACGCCCTGCGCGGAGCCGGCGTGTCCGACGTGCGAGTGGTGGCGCGCGGCCCAGCACCGGGCTCGGTCGACGAGGACGACGTCGGAGCCGCGCTGGGGCTGCCGGTCGTGGCGGCCATGGGCCGCGACGGCGGGCTCGCCCGCGCGATCGAACGGGGCGAAGGCCCGGCGATGTCCCACCGGGCCACGCTCGGCCGGTTCGCCGCCGACGTGGCGGGTGCCCTGTGACCGCGGCGACCAGCGAGATCTCGCTGCTCGACGACGTCCGCGCGCGCCTCGTGACCGGTCGCACGGGCACCGATTCGGCGGTGCGCGACGCGGTGCGGGACTCCGGGCTGGTGCTCGGGTCCGACGCGCTCCACGACCTGGAGCGTGCAGCCCGGGCCGAGCTCACCGGCGCCGGGCCGCTGCAGGCGCTGCTCGACGCCCCCGACGTCACCGACGTGCTGGTCAACGGACCGGACGACGTGTGGGTCGACCGAGGCGCCGGTCTCGAACGGGCGGCGGTGAGCCTGGGGTCGGCCGCGGGCGTGCGGACGCTCGCCGTCCGGCTGGCCGCACTGGGCGGCCAGCGCCTCGACGATGCCTGCCCCACCGTGGACGCCCGCCTGCCCGACGGCACCCGGCTCCACGCCGTCCTCGAACCGCTCGCCGAGACCGCCGTGATCTCCCTGCGCGTGCTGCGCACCCGGGCGTTCACGCTCGACGAGCTCGTGGCTGGCGGTGCCCTGCCCCGACCGTGGGCGGCGCTGCTGCGGTCGCTGGTGCTCCGGAGGGCGAACGTCCTGGTCAGCGGCGGCACCGGCACCGGGAAGACGACACTGCTCGCCGCCCTGCTCTCCCTCGTCCCCCACACCGAGCGCGTGGTGACCGTCGAGGAGGCCCGCGAGCTGCGCCCCACCCACCCGCACGTGGTGCACCTCGCCGCCCGGCGCGCCAACGTCGAGGGCGCCGGCGCCATCGACCTCGCCGACCTCGTGCGGAACGCGCTGCGCATGCGACCCGACCGGATCGTGCTCGGCGAGTGCCGCGGCGCCGAGGTACGCGAGGTCCTCATGGCCATGAACACCGGGCACGACGGCGGCTTCGCGACCCTGCACGCCAACGCCGTGACAGTGGTCCCGGCCCGGCTGGAGGCGCTCGCGGGCCTGGCCGGGATGACGCGGGAGGCCGTGGCTGCGCAGGCCGCGGGCGCGCTGGACGTGGTGCTGCACCTCCGGCGGTCGCACGGGGCGCGGTATCTGGCGGAGATCGGGCTGGTGGGCCGCATGCCCGGCGGGGAGCTGGAGGTGCGGACCGCCGCGCGCTGGGACGGGAACGGCAGCTACGACATCGAGCCGCGCGCGTGGGACGAGCTCACCGGCAGGTACGGGCCATGGTGACCATCGTCGAGCCGCTCGGCGTGGGCCTGCTCGTCGCCGTCGGCGCCTGGCTGGTGCTGGCGCGCGGCGGCCGCCGGTTGCGAGACGTGCTGGCTCCGCCCGGTGCGGGCCGCGGGCTCGCACCTGCCCCGGACACCGGGCCCACGCCGGACCCGGCGCGCCTGCCCAGGCAGCGGAGCGCCCGTCGCGCCGAACGTAGCCCCGGCGGCGACGTCCGGGTGGTCGTGATGCAGGTCGTTGCGCTGCTCCGGGCCGGCACGTCACCCGGGCTCTCCTGGTCACGCGCGGTCGGCGTCGGTGTGGACCTGACCGGCGTGCCCGACGTCGACGGGCTCGCCCGGCTGCTCGGCGCCCGGCACGCGGAGGCGGTGGTCGCGGCCACCCGGCTCGCGCTCGACGTCGGCGCACCGCTCGGGCGGGTCCTGGAACAGGTCGCGGGAACGCTCGTCGCGGAGGCCGAAGCGAGAGCGGAGCGGGACGCGGCGCTCGCCGGCCCGCGGACGACGGGGCGGCTGCTCATGTGGTTGCCGATCGCCGGCGGGTTCCTCGGCTGGGCGCTCGGCGCCGACCCGGTGGCCACAGCTACCGACGGTGGCATCGGGACTTTGGCGGTGGGCCTCGGGCTGGTGCTGCTCGTGGCCGGGCGGGTCTGGTCGGACCGGCTGGTGGCCGCGGCCCGCGGCGCCGACCGCTCGGGCGTGGACGTCGAGGTGGTGCTGGAGCTCGTGGCCGCCGCCATGCGATCCGGAGCCGGGGTGCCGCGGGCACTGGAGGCGACGGGTGCGGCGGTCGGCGGTCCCGACGGCGCGGTGCTCACCCGGGTGGCCCACGCCCTCGTGCTCGGCGCCACGTGGGAGCGGGCCTGGGCCGACGCCCCGGTGGTGCTGGCCCCGATGGTCCGGGCCCTGCGGGGCGCCTGGCTGGACGGCGCCGCGCCGGGTGAGGCGCTCCGGGCGGCCGGTGAGGAGGTGCGGCACGAGCGCAGATCCGGAGCACGGACCGCGGCGGCCCGCCTCGGCGTGCGGCTCGTGCTCCCGCTCGGTGCCTGCTACCTGCCGGCGTTCGTGCTGGTGGGGCTGGTCCCGGTGCTGCTGGCGCTGGGGATCGACCTGCTCACGGGGTGAGCGGGGCCGGCGGCCGAGCCGAGCGTGCCGGGCGACCCGCGTCGGGAAGCAACCGCCGCTCCGAAGCGGCCGGCGTCGGGAAGCTGCCGGGGCCGGGAGGGGAAAGGACTTCGGCGCGCACGCGCGCCGGTGCCGTCCGCCGCACGGCGGGCGGGGCTCGTCACGGCGAGCCGTACGGGGCCTGTGTGCGGGCCAGAAGGCCCGGACACGGGCGGAGAAGGAGGAGATATGACGATGACGACGGCGGTGGCCTGCCCCGAACCGGAGGACAGGCCGCAGACGGAGGCCGACGACCGCGAGTCGGAGCGAGGCCTGGCCACGGCCGAGTACGCGATAGTGACGATCGCGGCGGCAGGCTTCGCAGGCGTGCTGATGGCGATCCTCAAGGGCGGTGACGTGAAGGGGATGCTCACGTCGCTGATCCAGTCGGCGCTCTCGATCGGCTGACCCATGGCGGATCGTGAGTCGGAACGAGGCTCCGTCACGGCGGAGCTGGCCCTCGGGCTGCCCGTCGTGGTGGTGGTCCTCGTCGCCGTGCTCACCCTCGCGGCCGCGTCCACGGCGCAGATGCGCGCCCTGGACGCGGCCCGTGCGGGGGCGCGGGCGGTGGCGATCGGAGAACAGGAGTCGGCCGTGGGCGCGGTCGTGGCGCGTGTCGGCGGGCCGGAGGCCGAGCTGTCGCTGGCCCACGAGGGCGAGTGGGTGCGGGTGACCGTCACGCGGCCGGTGGCCGGCGGCTGGTTGTCCGGCCCGCTGCGGGCCACAGGTACGGCGGCGGCCTGGGTGGAGCCGTGAGGCCTGCGGTGCGTTACTGGCGCTCGCGAGACTCGGCGCGCCGCGGCCCTGGACGGCGTGGATCCGGACTGTGTGAATCCGGACCGTGTGAATCCGGGCGGCGTGACCCGGAGCGTGGTGCGGGCACGGTCCTGATCCTGGGGATCATCGCCGCGGTCCTGCTGCTCGCGGTCGGGATCGCGGCGCTCGGCGCCGCTCAGAACGCCCGCGGAGCGGCGCAGACGGCAGCGGATCTCGGCGCGCTCGCCGGCGCCACCGCCCTGCGTGACGGATTCGATCCGTGCCGGACGGCGAGCGCCGCCGTGGCGCGTAACGGTGCCGAGGTCGCGTCGTGCGAGGTGCTCGGCGGAGGTGTGGTGCGCGTGGTGGCGACGCGGACCCCAGCCGGGGTGGGCGGGGCGTTCGACGGTGCACTGGGTTCGGCGCGAGCGTCCGCACGGGCAGGGCCCCGGGTGGGAGAGGCGTCACGATCCGGAGCGGAAATGGGATGACATGTGTTCGCTACCACTCGTAGTATCACTGCTATGAAAAGTACGGAGGATGCGATGGATGCTCAGCATGCGCCTCCGCCGTCGGGCGACCTGGCGCTCGACGTGCGGGACCTACGGATGCGGTACGGGACGAAGGACGTGCTCACGGGGGTGTCGTTCGTGGCGCAACGGGGCGAGGTCCTCGCCCTGCTCGGGCCCAACGGCGCGGGTAAGACCACCACCATCGAGATCCTTGAGGGCTTCCGCATGCGGTCGGCCGGCGAGGTCTCGGTGCTCGGGAAGGACCCGGCACATGGTGACGAGGCGTGGCGCGCGCGCTTGGGTGTCGTGCTCCAGTCGTGGCGTGATCACGGCAGGTGGCGGGTGCGGGAGCTGCTCGGATACCTCGCTCGGTTCTACAGCCCCTACGGGACCGCGGAGGTGCCGCGGCCATGGGACGTGGAGGAGCTCATGGACGTCGTTGGCCTCACGGAACATGCGAAGGCCAAGGTGCAGACGCTGTCGGGCGGGCAGCGGCGGCGCCTCGACGTGGCGATCGGGATCGTCGGCCGGCCGGAGGTCGTGTTCCTCGACGAGCCGACGGCGGGCTTCGACCCGCACGCGCGGCGGGAGTTCCACGACCTGGTACACCGCCTTGCAGACTTCGAGAACACGACGGTCATGCTCACCACGCACGACCTGGATGAGGCCGAGAAGCTGGCCGACCGGATCCTCGTGCTCGACGAGGGCACGATCATCGCCAACGGTTCCCCGGACCAGCTGGCGCGCGCGCTGACCACCCAGGCGGAGGTGCGCTGGACATCCGAGGGCCGTCGGCACGTTCATGCCGTGGCGCAGGGTGACCCCACCGGGTTCGTCCGGGAGCTGTTGGCGGGCGACCCGGGCGCCACCGAGCTCGAGGTCAAGCGGGCCAGCCTCGAGGACACCTACATGTCGCTCGTCCACAAGGCCGAGACAGACCAGGCGGACCACACGGAGACGACCCGCACCGAGCGGACCGAGCGGACCGAGCAGACCGAGGAAGTGCAGTCATGACCACGACCACCCGTTCCGACGCGCGATGGGTCGCCGTGCGTGCAGGGCTCTCCCGAGGCTGGCTCGAGACCAAGTACTCGATCCGGGAGCCCAACGACTTCGTCTGGACCCTGGCGTTCCCCATCATCTACGTCGTCGTGCTCCTGTTCATGCGGGGCAGCACCGTGCCCGGCACCGACTTCGCTCTGGGCGCCATGGTGCTGCCGAGCCTCGTCGGCATGTCGATAGCATTCGGCGGGCTGACTGGTCCGGCCGGCACCATCTCCGTCGACCGGGAGGACGGCACCCTGCTGCGGGCGAAGGCGACGCCCAACGGGATGGTCGGCTATCTCGTCGGCAAGATCCTGATGTTCGCGCTGACCACGCTGGTGAGTCTGATCGCGCTGATCATCCCGGCTGTCACGGTCGCGGGGGACCTGCGCCTGGACGCCCGTACCTGGCTCCTGCTGGTCCTCATCTTCCTCGTCGGGATGATCGCCACGGTTCCGATCAGCGTCACGCTCGGGTCGCTGTTCAAGTCGTCGTCACAGTCGGGGCTGATGCTCCTGGTATCCATGCTGCTGATCGCGCCCTCGGGGATCTTCTACCCGATCACGGCGCTTCCCGAGTGGCTGCAGTGGGTTGGACAGGCATTCCCGTTCTACTGGCTCGGGCTGGGCGCCCGGTCGGCGATGCTCCCGCAGAGCATGGTCACGGCCGAGATCGGCGATTCGTGGCGCACGCCCGAGATGTTCGCGGTGCTCGGCGCCTGGGCAGCCGTGGGTATGGTGCTCGCGCCCATCGTGCTCCGCAGGATGGCCCGCCGGGAGTCGGGCTCCACGGTGGCCGCGGCGCGGGAGCGTCACATGACCAAGGGATGGTGAGTGGTGGGGGAGCAGTCCGACGTCGTCCACAACCGCATAGCGATGCTCCGCGCCGAGCGCGGCATCTCGCGGCGCGAGCTGGCGGAGGCGCTCGGGGTGCACTACCAGACCGTCGGGTACCTCGAGCGGGGCGAGTACAGCCCGTCGCTGTTCCTGGCGCTGAGGATCGCCGAGTACTTCGACGTCGCCGTCGAGGTCGTCTTCTCGACGACCCCTTTCAAACGCCTGGGCGACTGACCCCGTGGTTGTGGGCGCGACCGTTGCGACTATGTGTCCGTTTTAGGCGCAACGATCTCGCCCACAACCAGATCGTCAGCTTGCGGGGCATGCGACAGGACGGCGTCGAGCAGCCGGACCGCCGCCGCCTTGTCGAGGGGCGCGTTGTACGAGCCGCACTTCGGCGACTGCACGCATGCCGGGCACCCGTCGACGCAGGGGCAGGCTGCTATCGCGTCGCGGGTGGCCCGGAGCCACGTCGCGCCCAGGTCGTAGGCCCGTTCCGCGAAGCCGGCGCCGCCCGGGTACGCGTCGTACACGAACACGGTGGCCTCGCCGGTGTCCGGGTGCAGCTCGGTCGACACCCCGCCGAGGTCCCAGCGGTCGCACGTCGCCAGCAGCGGCAGCAGCCCGATCGACGCGTGCTCCGCGGCGTGCAGCGCGCCCGGCGTCTGCTCGGGGGAGATGTCGGCGGCGCGCAGCACGAACTCGGGTACCGACCACCACACGGCCACCGTGCCGAGCGTGTGCTCGGGCAGCTCGAGCTGCTCCGTCCCGAGCACCTGCATGTCCGGGACACGTCGTCGTTGGAAGCTCACCACCTGCGACGTCACCTCGACCGCCCCGAGGCCCCAGGTGACCGGCCCCCACTCCCGGGTGACCAGGTCGTGGCCGGGGCCGTCCGCGCCCTCGGGGGCGACGGCGCCGTCCGCCTCCTCGTCCCCGGAGTCCCATCCCTCGATGGCCACCGACATGACCGACCGGGACCACGTCCCGTAGTCGAGCCGGCGTCGCTGCACGACGGCGGTGTGGTCGGCCAGGTCGAGGTGCGCCACCACGTAGGTGGTGCCCTGGTGCACGTAGACGGCGCCGTCGTGCACCTGGCCGTCCGCCGACGCCGCGTCGACCGTGCCGAGCATGCGCCCCGTGCCCTGCTCGATCACGCGCACGGGGGAACCGCCCGCCCCGCGCAGGTCGGTGAGCCCGGCGGCGCCCTGGTGGTGGGTCCAGTACCACCCGGACGTCCGACGCCGGAGCGCACCCCGGGCGACCAGCACGTCCAGGATCCCGCGGACGTGGGCGGGATCGCCGAACGCCGCGAGGTCCTCGGACCGCAACGGCGACTCCTGGGCCGCCGCGCACAGGTGCGGCGCCAGCACGTGCGGGTTCGCGGGGTCGAACACCGTGGCCTCGAGCGGTGCGTCGAACACGGCCTCGGGGTGCGTCACGAGGTAGGTGTCGAGCGGGTCCTCGCGCGCGACGAACGCGATCAGACCATCCGCTCCCGCGCGCCCGGCGCGCCCCGCCTGCTGCCACAGCGACATGCGCGTGCCCGGCCAGCCGGCGATGAGCACCGCGTCCAGGCCGGAGATGTCCACGCCCAGCTCCAGCGCGTTGGTCGTCGCGAGGCCGAGCAGCTCGCCGGTGCGGAGCGCCTGCTCCAGCTCGCGGCGCTCCTCCGGGAGATAGCCGCCGCGGTAGGCGGCGATCCGGCGCGCTGCGTCCGGCGCGGAGCGGCGCAGGTGGTCGCGGGCCTGCTGGGCCACCGACTCCGCGCCGCGCCGCGACCGGGTGAACGCCAGGCTTCGGGCGCCGGCCGAGGCGAGGTCGGCGAGCAGGTCGGCGACCTCGGCGGTGGCGGACCGGCGCGGGTGCTCCGGCGGGGTCTCGGCGGCGACGGCCTCGGCCTCCGGGTCAGGCTCCGTTGCCGGCGGCGCCCAGGAGTCGGGCTCAGGCGCAGCGGCAGGCAGCGCCCATGGGTCCGGTTCGCTGAGGTCGGCCCGTCGCATCGAGGTCGGCTCATCGCCGGACCGATCTCGGTGAGGGCCGCCGGCCCCGGCGGCGTCGCCCCCGGCGGGCGGACGCCAGCCGACGATCTCGGGCGGCTGCCACAGCACGACGGTGCGGCGTCCGGACGGTGAGGTGTCCGCGGTGACGGCTGTGACGTCGTCGGGCGCGACGCCGATGAGGCGGGCCGCGCTGACGGCGGGCTCCGCCGTCGTCGCCGAGGCGACGACGAATGTGGGCGAGCCCTCCCCGTAGTGCGCCGCGAGGCGCGCGAGCCGCCGCAGCACCAGCGAGACGTGTGCGCCGAAGACGCCGCGGTAGGCGTGCCCCTCGTCGACGACGACGTACCGCAGGCCCTTCAGGAGCCGCGACCAGCGACGATGGTTCGGCAGCAGGGCATAGTGCAGAAAGTCCGGGTTGGTGAGGACGACGTCGGCGTGGTCCTGCACCCAGGAGCGCTCCTCGCGCGAGGTGTCGCCGTCGCACGTGGCGACGCGCACGTCCCGCGTGCCGGCCGCTTCGAGGACGCGCTCGAGCGCGCTGAGCTGGTCGGCGGCCAGCGCCTTGGTGGGGCTGAGGTAGATGGTCGTGGGACGGACGTGCGCCGACTGGATGTTCCCGGGATCGAGCGTCGCGGCGGCCGCGGCGGTCCGGACGGCGGACAGCGCGGGCAGCCAGAACGCCAGCGACTTGCCCGATCCGGTCGACGTCGCCAGCGCGGTGTGCCGGCCCCGATGGACGAGGTCGGCTGCCACGGCCTGGTGCGTCCACGGCCGCTCGACGCCGAGCCGCCGGTACCCCTGCACCACTGTCGCGTCCGCCCAGCGCGGCCAGTCGGCGTGCTCCGCCGTCCGCTCCGGAAAGACGCGCGACGCCGTCAGCCGCTCGGCGCGCGCGCCACCGGCGAGGAGCACGTCGAGGAGGGGGTGGGTGGAGACGTCGGGCACGCTGGACAGTCTCCCACCCGGACCGACACTCCCCCGGAAAGACCTATCCGGCCGAGGGGGTAACGCTGAGGGAACGGTGCGATCCCTGCGTTACCCCTCTCGGCCGAGCAAGCCCTCCGGGCCTCGTCAGCAGCCCCGGACCAACTCAGTCGCGGAAGGTCTCGATCCGCGCCCCGAGCTCGATGAGGCGTTCGGCCAGCTGCTCGTAGCCGCGGGCGATGATGTCAACGTCGCGAAGTACCGACGTCCCGGTGGACGCGAGCATCCCGAGGAGGATGACCACGGCCGGCCGCAGGGCCGGCGGGCAGCTCACCTCGGCGCCACGCCAGCGCGTCGGACCGTTGATCTGGAGCCGGTGGGCGTCCATCAGCCGCACGTCCGCGCCGAGGCGGGTCAGGTCCGTGAGGTGGATGGCCCGGTTCTCGTAGACCCAGTCGTGGATGAGCGTGCTGCCGGTGGCCCGCGCCGCGATCACGGCGAAGAACGGCAGGTTGTCGATGTTCAGACCCGGGAACGGCATCGGGTGGATCTTGTCGATCGGCGCGCGCAGCTCACTCGGGTGGACTGTGACGTCGACCAGCCGGGTGCGCCCGTTGTAGGCCACGTACTCCGGGCTGAGGGTGTACTTCTGGCCCATCTCGGCGAGCGTGGCGAGCTCGATCTCCATGAACTCGATCGGCACCCGCGCGACCGTGATCTCGGATCCGGTCACGATGCCGGCCGTCAGCAGGCTCATCGCCTCGACCGGGTCCTCGGAGACCGTGTACTCGACGTCGTTCTCGAACCTGGTGCGGCCCTTGACGCGCAGGGTGGTGGTGCCGATGCCCTCGATCCGCACGCCCAGCAGCTCCAGGTAGAAGCACAGGTCCTGGACCATGTAGTTGGGGCTGGCGTTGCGGATGGTCGTCACGCCGTCGCGGCCCGCGGCCGCCATCAGCGCGTTCTCGGTCACGGTGTCGCCCCGCTCGGTGAGGACGATCGACAGGTCGCCGCTGCCGGGCGTGACCCGCGCCTGGTAATGGCCGGCCGTCGCGGTGACGTCGAGCCCGAACGGGCGCAGCGCGATCATGTGCGGCTCGACGGTACGGGTACCGAGGTCGCAGCCACCGGCATACGGAAGCTCGAAGGCCGGCTCGAGCCCCAGCAGCGGGCCGAAGAACATGATGATCGAACGCGTTCGCACTGCTGCGTCGACGTCGATGGCCGCCAGGTCGAGCGACTCAGGCCGGACGATCTCGAGGTCACGCCCGTTCGGCGCCCACGTGGCGCGCACCCCGATGGAGCGCAGCACGTCGAGGATGCGATCCACCTCGACGATCCGGGCGACGTTGCGCAGCACCGTCCGACCATGGTTGAGCAGCGAAGCGCACAGCAGGGCCACAGCGCCGTTCTTGGACGAGTTCACCTCGATCCGTCCGGAGAGCTGGTGCCCACCGTCGACGCGCAGGTGCGTACGCTTGGGCACGCCGACGGTGATCAGCTCGGAGTCGAGAGCGGCGCTGATGCGGCCGATCATCTCAAGGCTGAGATTCTGTGCCCCCTGCTCGATCCGGTGCACGGCGCTCTGGCTCGTGTTGAGCCGCTCGGCGAGCTGAGCCTGAGTGAGCCCGCGATGTTGCCGGGCCCCTCGGACCAGTGCGCCGACCTGGGCGGCGCCGACGGCGGGGATCGATCCGGTCAGTGGGCGTTCTGTGCTCGCGATAGTCACAACACGACCGTAACTCATATATGAGATAGAGGCACGCGTAAGGCTGGTCACAGGTCGAAGAGCGTGGGCTGCTCCAGGTAGACGCCCTCCTTCTCCAGCATGCGCAGCTTGGTGCGCGGGCCGCCGCGGGCCGAGAACCCGCCGATGCGGCGGCCCGCCGCCAGCACGCGATGGCACGGCACGATCGGCGGGAACGGGTTGCGGCCCATCGCCTGGCCCACGGCCTGGGCCGCTCCGGGCGCGCCCAGCTCCGCCGCGACCTCGCCGTACGTGCGGGTCTCCCCGGGTGGGATGGCGCGCACGATCTCGTACACCCGGCGGTCGAAGTCGGGCACGGCGCTCATGTTCAGCGGGACCTCCGCGAGGTCCCCGACGCCGTCGTCGAGCAGGCGGGTCAGCGCGGTGACCGCTGGTGCGACCGGGGCGGGCGGAGCCTCGACGGCGCCGGGGTACCAGCCGCGCACGGCGCCGCGCACCTGGTCGGCGCTGCCATGTGGCAGCGCCGAGCCGACGATCTCCGCGTCCTGGTTCCAGACGAGGGCGCACTCGCCGATCGCCGTCGGGATCACCGCGAACTCGAGCCTGTTCCGGTCCATGGGCCACACGATAGGCGGGCTCACCGACATAGAGCCGGTCAGTCGGTGACCCAGCGCGCCGCGAGGTCGCTTGCCTTCTCTGCGGCGTCCGGCCCACCGCTCGCCTTCGCGGCCATGGCCCCGGCTGCGGCGAGACCCTCCGCGTAGCCCACGGCGTAGGTGGTGACCGGCGCGGCCGGCCGGGCGACGGCGTGCGCGGCGTCGCGCGCGAGGTCGAGCACCGCCCCGACGTCCACAGTCCCCGGGGGAAGGCCGAGCTCGGCCTCCAGGGCCTGCACCCAGCTGTCGAGCTCTGCCATCTCGCGTCCTCTCGGGTTCTCCGCTGGTCAGCGGTCTCGGTCAGGTCCCCGGCCGGTGACCCGGGCACCGAGGCGGGCCGCGTCGGCGGGGGTGTCGATGTCGTCGCTCCAGCCTGCCCGGTCCGGGACCTCGACGCAGCGGAGCACGCCGACCAGGTGCTTCATCGGCGCACCGTCGGTCTCGACCCCGTCAAGGGCGGCGTCGAGGGCCGCGCGGCGGTACAGCCCCACGAGCCACTGGGCCCGACGGTCGCGCACCAGGTAGGCACCGTCCACGGGTTCACGTGAAACTGCCTGCTCCAGGAGTCTGATCGCCCGGGCCGCGCGCGGCACGTCCACGGCGAGCAGCAGCACCCACGGTGCGGCAGGGTCGGGCAGGGCGCGCAAGCCGGCGGCAAGTCCGGCGACCGGCCCGCCGAACGGCGGGTCCTCCCTGGTCAGGCCTGGTGCCGGGCCGGAGTAGCCCGACGCCGGATCGCGAACCGGCAGCGCACCCGCAAGTTCCTGGGGTCCCACCACCACCACTCGACGGGCCCGCGCACTCGCGGAGAGCGCGCGGTCGAGCAGCCGCGCGCCGTCGACGACAAGGCCTGCCTTGGACGTGCCGTCCAGGCGCGTGGCCCGGCCGCCGGCGAGGACCACGGCGTCGTACACGATCTCGCGCAGCCGCGCCGTCATCGGAGCATCAGCACCTGGACCAGGTCGCCGGCACTGACCTTCTCGACGTCGGGCGGGACGAGGGCCAGGCCGTCGGCCGTCGCGAGCGCGGACAGGGCGTGGTGGGAGCCAGTGGGCACGACGCCGAAGGAGTCGGCGACAGTGCCGTCCGTGGCGTCGCCGTCGGGAAGGGGAACCAGCCGGACCGGGACGACGAGGAGCCGCCCGGGCGAACCGGACCAACGTGCAGCGGCGGCGAGTGGCACCCCGCGGAGTGTGTTGCTCTGGGTAGACGCTGTCGACCCGGAGCAACACACCCCCCGGAGGTGGTGTCTCCCCGAGAGGTCCTCTCCGCGGAGCCGGTCGATCGCCGGCCGCGCGAACAGCTCGAACGACGCGTACGCCCCGACCGGATTGCCCGGCAGCGCGAGCCACGGCACGCCGTGCCAGCGAGCCAGGGCCTGCGGCTTGCCGGGGGACATGGCGACGGTGGCGACGTCGACGTCGGTCGCGCCGGTCCTGGCCCGGTCCCCGGCCCCGGGCGACGGCGCCGCCAGGACCTCCCGCACCACGTCCGCAGCGCCGGCCGACACACCTCCGGCGGTCACGATCAGGTCGACACGCGACCCTCCCCCAGCCCCAAGCGCCGCCGCGTCGAGCGCCGCGCGCAGGGCCGCCGGATCGTCGGACACCGGCCCGAGCCGGACGACGTCGGCACCGGCCGCCCGCGCTGCCGCCGCGAGCATCGGCCCGTTGGAGTCCGTGATCTGGCCCGGCCCGAGCGTCCCGCCCACCGGCACCAGCTCCGAGCCGGTCGAGATCACGGCGACCAGCGGCCGGCGTCGGACAGGAACGCGGACCGTGCCCGACGCCGCCAGCGCACCGACCAGCGCGGCCGTCACCTCTGTCCCGGCGTGTGCGAGCAGGTCCCCCGAGCGGACGTCCTCACCGGCGCGCCGGACGTGCGGCCGGGGCCGCCGGGCGAGCGTGACCGAATCTTCCGCCCGGGGCGCGCCCGCGACGAACCGGCCGGTCGAGGTGTGCTCCACGGGGATCACGGCGTCCGCCCCGGGCGGGAGGGGTGCACCGGTCATGATCCGCACGGCCTGCCCCGGCCCGATCCCGGCGACCTCACTCGGGCCGGCGGCGACGTCGCCGGTCACCTGGAGCGTCACCGGCCCGCCTCCGGCCGGCAGGTCAGCGAGCCGCACTGCGTATCCGTCCATCGCTGCGCTCTCGAAGGGCGGGACGGAGACGGCGGCGTACAGATCCTCTGCGAGCACCGAACCGTAGGCATCGCCGAGATCCAGGGAGACCGCGGGCAGCGGTGCGACGAGCGCGAGCACGCGCTCGACGTGCTCGGTGACGCTCCGCAACCTGGACTCCATGAGACGACGCTAGGCGAGCCGCGTTCGAACGGGATTTCCTGTGTCTCACAGTAAGGCGTCGATTCCTGTGAGCGCGAGATCTCTTGACATCAAGATATCCGCTGGGGAGGGTTACGGCCATGAGGCTTCACCATGTGCAGGTCACCTGCCCGCCCGGCGGCGAGGACGCCGCCCGCCGCTTCTACGCCGACGGCCTCGGCCTGACCGAGGTCCCGAGGCCCGAGGGTCTCGCGGGCCGGGCTCTCTGCTGGTTCCGCGACTTCGACCAGGAGGGCCGGACGACCGCCGAGATCCATGTCGGCGTCCAGGACCCGTTCGCTCCCGCCCTCAAGGCCCACCCCGCCCTCGTCGCCGACGACGTGGCCCACCTCGAGTCCATCGGCTCCCGCCTCGAAGAGCTCGGGTTCGAGATCACCTGGAAGGACCGCCACACCTTTGATGGCTACGAGCGCTTCCACGCCTTCGACGGCGCGGGCAACCGCGTGGAGGTCCTGACGCCGATCCAGTGACGCGGTCGCGATGGTTAACGCCGCTCGGAGACTGCCTCGTCGTACCGCGCCCGCGTGCGACGAACCATCTCCTTGGCGTCGATATCGCCGTTGACGTAGGCGATCGAATCAGTCCGCCAGGCGTCGGACACCGCAGCGCCCTCCATGGCGTTCGTATTGATCGACTCTTCCACTGCGAGTCGACGCTGAGATCGCTGTGCGGCCCGGTATCCGATCAGGTCCTGCATCGCCACGCGCCGATACGAGTTGACCTTCGTGAACGGGATCTGGCCCGATTCCAGCAGCTTGACCAGTGTCGGGCGAGAGATCCCGAGGATGTCCGCCGCCTCCTGGGTCGAGAGCATGCGCGCGTGATCCACGATCGTGACCGAGCTTCCCGTCCGCAGGGATCGGGTCGCGGAGTCGAGCAGACGACGGAGCTGCTCCGGTAGATCCACGGCCTCGCCACTTTCGGTGTGGAGCGACAGGTGGCCAGGCTCCGCGAGGAGCGCGCCGACCTGAGTCAAAGCCTCCAGGTCCTCCACGGACGGCGTGATCGTGTTCTCATCGATCGTCGACATGACCCCACCGTAAGTCGAAAAAGTCGAAACTGCCACGCGTGTCGCGTGGCCCGATCACCATCCCGGTGCCGCGGGCAACCAGCGGCAGCCCCTCACACGAGGACCCGCCCCGCTGTGCGTTCTTCCTTACGGTCGATTAACTGCTCTTTGTTGGGCGATGAAACACCGCCTCCCTAGGTTCATGCACGTCGGTCCGACGTCGGGCCGGCCCCGGATTCGGCACCTGTCGGTCTGGGCACGCCCGGCGTCGTTCGGGCATACTCCCCCGATTTAGGGAGGACTCCCATGTCCACTCCGACAACACGCGACGACCAGACCGAGACCCCGAGCGGGACCGCAGGCTCGGCAGCTGCCGAGACCGCGGCACCCACGTCGGCCATCCAGCGCCACACCGGCCGCTGGATCGAGAACTGGGACCCGGAGGACGAGACCCTCTGGCACGACGGCGGCAAGAAGATCGCCCGCCGCAACCTGATCGCCTCGATCTTCGCCGAGTTCCTCGGCTTCGCAGCGTGGGCCCTGTGGTCGATCGTCGTGCCGCAGCTGCCGGCCGCCGGCTTCACGCTCAGCGTCGACCAGATGTTCTGGCTCATCGCGGTCCCGAGCCTCGTCGGCGCCACGCTCCGCATCCCCTACACGTTCGCGGTGCCCCTCTTCGGTGGCCGCAACTGGACGATCGTCTCGGCGCTGCTGCTCCTGCTGCCGGTGAGCGCGCTCGCCATCGTGGTGCAGAACCCGCAGACCCCCTTCCTGGTGATGGTCGGCGTCGCGGCGCTCGCCGGCCTCGGCGGCGGCAACTTCGCCTCGTCGATGGCCAACATCTCGTTCTTCTACCCGGAGAAGGAGAAGGGTGCGGCGCTCGGCTGGAACGCCGCGGGCGGCAACCTCGGCACCGCGGCCGTGCAGCTCGTGGTCCCGCTCATCATCGTCACGGCCGCGGGCGTCTCGCTCGAGCGTGCCGGCCTGATCTTCATCCCGTTCGTCCTGCTGGCCGCGTTCCTGGCGTGGCGCTACATGGACAACCTCAGCACCGCGAAGGCGGACCCCCGCTCGTTCGGCGTCGCTGTCCGTGACCGCAACACGTGGATCATCTCGTTCATCTACATCGGCACCTTCGGCTCGTTCATCGGGTTCTCCGGCGCGTTCCCGACGCTGCTCAAGGGCCAGTTCCCGGAGATGACGCTCTCGATCGCGTTCATGGGCGCCCTCGTGGGCTCGGTGTCCCGTCCGCTCGGCGGCATCCTCTCCGACAAGATCGGCGGCGTCCGCGTCACCATCGCCGCCTTCTCCGTGATGACGATCGGCACCCTCGGCGCGATCTACGCGCTCGGCTCCCACAGCTTCCCCCTGTTCTTCGGCTCCTTCCTGCTGCTGTTCGTCGCCACCGGCATCGGCAACGGGTCGGTCTACCGCATGATCCCGGCGGTCTTCCGGGTCTCGGGCGGCACGCTGAAGGCCGCTGCCGGCTGCATCGGCATCGCGGGTGCGGTGGGCGCGTTCGGCGGGTTCCTCATCCCGCGCGGGTTCGCGATGTCCACCACGATCGCCGGGTCGCTCGTCCCGGCCCTGTGGGTGTTCATCGGCGCCTACGTGGTCATGGCCGCCACCACCTGGTTCGTGTACGGCCGCGGCGCCATGGCCGAGGCGCGGGTCTGAGCATGCTCGCCTCCCCCGGCACCACTGTCGACTCCCACTGCCCCTACTGCGCGCTGCAGTGCGGGATGTCGCTCACGCGACCCTCCGCGGACGGCGCGGGTGCGCCGAAGGTGCAACCGCGCGACTTCCCCACCAACCGGGGCGGCCTGTGCCAGAAGGGGTGGACGTCGGCAGCGGTGCTGGGGGCCTCCGACCGGCTGGTCACCCCGCTGGTCCGTGGCGCGTCGGGGGAGCTGGAGCCGACGAGCTGGGACGCGGCGCTCGACCTGGTCGCGTCCCGGCTCGCGGCGCTGGCCGCCGAGCACGGCCCCGAAGCGGTGGCCGTGTTCGGCGGGGGCGGGCTGACCAACGAGAAGGCGTACGCGCTCGGCAAGTTCGCGCGCACCGTCCTGCGCACCCCCAACATCGACTACAACGGCCGGTTCTGCATGGCGTCCGCGGCGGCCGGGATGAACCGGTCGTTCGGCGTCGACCGCGGGCTGCCCTTCCCGCTGGCCGACCTCGGCGGCGCCCAGGCGATCCTGCTCCTCGGCTCGAACCTCGCAGAGACCATGCCGCCCGCCGTCCAGCACCTCGCCGGGGCGCGGGCCGCGGGCGGGCTCGTCGTCGTCGATCCGCGACGGTCGGCGACGGCGCGCCTCGCCGAGGACCCCACCTCGGAGCAGCCCGCCGAGGGCGTGCATCTCGCTCCGGTACCTGGTACGGACCTCGCGGTCCTGCTCGGGCTGCTGCACGTGCTGCTCGCCGAGGGGCTCGCCGACCGGGCGTACCTCGAGGAGCGCACCACCGGGTTCGACGATGTCGCCCGGTCCGTCGCTGGCTGGTGGCCGGAGCGCGTCGAGTCCGTCTCGGGAGTGCCCGCCCCCGAGCTGCGCCGCGTGGCCCGGCTGCTGGCCGCCGCCGCCCCCGTGCACGGCGGCTCCGGCGCGTACGTGCTGACCGGCCGCGGCGTCGAGCAGTCGACGCAGGGCACCGCCACCGTCACCGCGTCGATCAACCTGGCGCTCGCGCTCGGCCTGCCGGGCCGGGTCGGGTCCGGGTACGGCGCGATCACCGGGCAGGGCAACGGGCAGGGCGGCCGTGAGCACGGGCAGAAGGCCGACCAGCTCCCGGGCTACCGCAAGATCGACGACCCGGCGGCGCGCGCGCACGTCGCCGCCGTCTGGGGCGTGGCCCCGGAGACCCTCCCCGGCCCGGGCCTGCCTGCGGTGCAGCTCCTGAAGTCGCTCGGCGCGCCGAGCGACGAGCAGGTTCGCGCGGGCGGCCCCGTCCGGCCGCGGGCGCTGCTGGTCCACGGGTCGAATCTCGTGGTCAGCGCCCCCAACGCGAGCGGCGTGATCGACCGGTTGAAGAGCCTCGACCTCCTGGTCGTCTGCGACTTCGTCCCGAGCGAGACGGCGCTGCTGGCCGACGTCGTCCTCCCGGTGACCCAGTGGGCCGAGGAGGAGGGCACCATGACGTCGCTCGAGGGGCGCGTCATCCGCCGTCGGGCCGTCGTGGCGCCGCCCGGCGAGGCCCGGTCCGAGCTGTGGATACTCGCCGAGCTGGCGCGCCGCCTCGGCGCGCCCGCGTCTCTCGCCTTCCCGACCGACCCCGCCGTGGTGTTCGACGAGCTGGCCCGCGCCTCCGCGGGCGGCCCCGCCGACTACTCGGGGCTGTCGCACGACCGGCTCGACGCCGACGAGGCGTCCGGCGGTCCGGGCCTGTTCTGGCCGGTCCCGGCCGCCGCCCCCGGCGCCTCCGACGTGTCAGACGCCCAGGTCACCGGAGTGACCCATACGTCTGACACGGACGAGCACCCCGGGACGCCGCGGCTGTTCCTGGAGCGCTTCGCCACACCCGATGGGCGGGCGCGCATGGTCGCCGTCGACCACGTGGGGCCGAGCGACGACGTGCGCCCCGGCGCCCCGTTCTACCTGGTCACGGGCCGGGTGCTGCAGCACTACCAGTCGGGTGCCCAGACGCACCGCGTCGCGGAGCTGGAGCGCCTCGTGGCCGAGCCGTACGTCGAGCTGCATCCCGTGCTGGGCTTCCGCATCGGCGTGCCCGACGGCGCCCGCGTGCGCCTCACCAGCGAGCGCGGCCGGGTCGAGGCGACAGCCCGCTGGACCGACGCCGTCCGCCCCGACACCGTCTTCATGCCGTTCCACTGGAGCGGCGTCGGGTCCGTCAACCAGGTCACGACGGACGCGACCGACCCGATCTCCGGGATGCCGGAGTTCAAGGTCTGCGCCGTCGACCTCAAGCCCGTGCCCGACGCCTCGGTGGTCGACGCCTCGCAGGTCGAGCTTGTCGAGACCGGTCTCGACAAGCTCGACCAGCGGGGAGACCACCGGGATGACGCCCGCCGCAAGAAGGAGCTCTCCACATGAATCTGCGAGTCCCTGTGAAAGTCGTCGTGGTGGGCTTCGGGATGGTCGGGTCGCGGCTCGTCGACGAGCTGCTGCGCCGCGAGCCCGAGGCGTTCGACATCACGGTGCTCGGCGCCGAGCCGTACGAGCCGTACAACCGAGTCCTGCTCAGCGACGTGGTGGCCGGGCGCACCGACGTCGCCGCGATCACGATGCCCCTGCCCGACGGCGCCCGGGTCAGCGTGCTCCGCGGCGTCACGGCCACCTCCATCGACCGGGAGTCGCGGGTAGTGACGGCCGACGACGGCACGTCCCACCCGTACGACCACGTGGTCCTCGCGACGGGCGCGGCGGCCCGCATCCCGCCGATCCCGGGCCTGCGCAGGGCCGACGGCGGTCTGCCCGCCGGGGTGCACGCGCTGCGCAACCTCGACGACGCCCGCGAGATCGTCGCCGCCACCGTGAACTCCCCGCGCGCCGTCGTGGTGGGCGGGGGCGTGCTGGGACTGGAGGCCGCGGTCGGCCTCGCGGGCCGCGGTCTCAGCGTGACGCTGATCCACAACGTGCAGTACCTGATGGAGCGCCAGCTCGACCCGGAGGCCGCGGACGTGGTCCGGTCCGGGCTGGAGGGCCAGGGCATCACCGTGCTGCCGAACAGCCTGTCCAGCGAGGTGCTCGTGGCGGGCGGATACGCCGTCGGCGTCCGCGTCAAGGACAACGGGGGGCAGGGCGGCGACCCTGCGACGGCGCAGCGTGAGGAGATCGTCGCCGCCCGCCTCATCGTCTTCTCCGTCGGCACCATCCCCGAGACCGGGCTCGCCGCGGCGGCGGGTCTGTCGACGGACCGCGGCATCGTCGTCGGCTACGACCTCGCCAGCCCCGACGACCCCCGCGTGCACGCGATCGGCGACTGCGCGCAGCCGCCGTCGGGCTCCCGCGGCCTGGTCGCCGAGGGCTGGGACCAGGCGCGCCGCCTGGCGGAGACGCTGGTCTCGCTGGTCGAGCCCGTGTCGGCGCCCGCCGAGCCTGTTCCTTCGCTAGTTGAGCCTGTCGAGACCGGGCCCACGTCCCACCTCCGCCTGCCGCACGACGAGGCCCAGCCCAGCATGGCCGTCCGCCTGGGCGCCCTGCTGACCAGCGGCGCGACCATGAGCCGCGCGCAGTCGGACACTGGCATCGACACACGCGGCACCGACGTCGTGAAGGTCAAGGCGGGCGCACTCAGCGTCACCACCATGGGGGTCTGCGGGCCGGCGCGCCCGAACGCCGCGACGCAGCGCGCCGTGCGCCTCGCCGACCCGCGAGCCGGGCGGTACGTCGAGGTCGTGGTGTCCGACGGCATCCTCGTGGGTGCCACGTGCGTCGGCGATCCGCGGGTCGCCGCCGACCTCACGGCCGCCTACACCCGCCGCACGCCCGTCCCGGTGGACCCCGCGTTCCTGCTGCTCACGCCGGTCATGCCGACGGCGGCCCCGGCGTCGTCCCCCGAGCACATGCCGGACGACGCCGTGGTGTGCCGGTGCAACGGCGTGACCAAGGGCGACATCGCGGGCTCGTGCGAGGCGGGTGCGCATACCGTCGAGGACGTCGTGCGCGAGACCCGGGCGACGACCGGCTGCGGCTCCTGCAAGGACGCCGTGTGCGGGTTGGTGGACTGGCTCCGGGAGAGCAAGGAGGCTGTCCCGGAGCCTGCATGAGCTGACACCGCACCGGAGGGCGCCGCGTTCGTGACCACTATTCTCGGCGCATGACCGGTCGTCTGGTGCTCATGTGCGGTCCCGCGGGCTCGGGGAAGTCCACGTTCGCTCGCCGACTTGAAGGAGACGGCTACGTCCTGCTGTCCATCGACGAGTTTGCCTGGGCGGCCGGCATCACCCAGGACCATCCGCTGCCCGACGGCGTCGCGGCCGGCCTGGACGCCGACCTTCGCTCCCGCCTCGAGCCGTTGCTGCGGGACGGGTACGACGTCGTGGTCGACAGCTCGTTCTGGTCTCGCGCGGCGCGCGACGAGTACCGGGCGATCGGTGCGTCACACGGAGTGATCGCAGAGACCGTCTTCGTGCGAGTGCCGCGCGAGGTCGCGCTCGCGCGCGTCGCGGCGCGCGGGGGAACTGGTCCGGGCGACATCCGGCTCACGCCAGAGGTGGCGGCCGCCTACTACGACGGCTTCGAGGTTCCGACGCCGGACGAGGGTCCGCTGCGGATCGTCGCCGGAGCCTGACTGCCCACGACGGTCAGACCGGGCGGGTCCACTCCAGCGTGTAGCGGAAGAACAACCGACGCCGGAGCCGTGCGCCCGGCAGCACCCGGCGCACCACCTCGGAGAGCTCCGCGAACGTCTCGGCGGCGTCGCGCATGGGCAGCGGCGGGCCGCCGTCGTCCACAGGCTCCGTGACCGGCTGTGGATGCTTGACCATCCCGACCAGCGGGTTGAGCAGGGCGGATATCAGGTCCCAGCTGAAGTCGGTCACCGTGTCAGGCCGCGCCAGGCCGACGACGAGCAGCCGGCCACCGGGCTCGAGCAGCCCGGACGCGTGCCGCAGGGCCGCCTCCAGCGGCATGTGGTGCAGCACCGCGATCATCGTGATCGCGTCGAACTGGCCGTCGACCTCCTCGAACCGGGCGTGGCGCACGCTCACCGCGGGGTCGCCGGCGAAGCGCTCGGCCGAGACGGCGGCCATGGCGGCGTCGGCGTCGACGCCCAGGACCTCGTCGAAGCGTCCCCGCAGCCGGCTCAGCAGGAGGCCGGCGCCGCAGCCGACGTCGAGCGCCCGTCGGCGCCGGGCAGGGAGCCGCCGCAGGATCCAGCCGTGGAAGTGGTCGTTATGGCTCCACGGATGCCGGTCGTTGATCCGGCGGAGCCAGCGGCCGCCCGCTCGGATCAGCGGATTGGGTACGGTCCGGATGTCCATGCGGCCCTACGGTAGCGGTGCAAAACTTGGAGTAAGCGGCGTCCTTAATCCAAGTTTCGCCGAAACTTGGATTAGCGTGGGTCCCATGCTCCAAGTTCCTGCGTTCCGGCACGAGGAAGAGTACTGGGTGGCCGAGTCCGACGGCATGACGAGTCGCGCGCGGATGGCGGAGGCTTCCGGACCGTATCGCTCGACCGTCCCGCCGCAGATCGCGGACTGGGCGCCCGATGTCGCCGCCGACCTCGCGGCCGACACGGAGGAAGCGGCTGCCGCGCTGAGCAGGTTCGACGACTATGCCCGCGCGGTCCTCGGGGAGTCGAGCCCGTCTCTGGGGCCCATGAGCTCCATCCTGCTTCGGACCGAGTCCACGTCGTCCTCCCAGATCGAGGACCTCACGGTGGGCGCAAGGCAGCTCGCGCTGGCGGAGATCGACCAGTCGACGTCGGACAACGCGCGGACCGTGGTCGCGAATGTCCGCGCGATGGAAGCGGCGCTCGACCTGGCAGACAGCCTCGACACCGGCGCCGTGCTGGAGATGCACCGGGCGCTGCTGTCGGGCCAGCGAGGTTGGGAGGAACACGCGGGGCAGTGGCGTGATCAGCTGGTGTGGATCGGGACGAGCTCCGTGAGCCCCCGCGGCGCGTCCCACTTCGCACCGCAGGCAGAGCTCGTGCCGGGGGCTATGGACGACCTGATGGCGTTCGTCCGCCGGGACGACCTTCCAGTCGTCGTGCAGGCTTCTGTGGCCCACGCGCAGTTCGAGAACATCCACCCCTTCTCGGACGGGAACGGCAGGACGGGCCGTGCGCTCGTGCATGCGATGCTGCGCGCCAAGCGGCTGGTGACGAGTACGACGGCGCCCGTCTCGGCAGGCCTCCTGAAGGGCACGGACCGGTATTTCCAGGCGCTCTCGACCTACCGCGACGGGGATGCACGGCCGATCGTCGAGCAGTTCTCCGCCGCTTCGCGGTTCGCTGCGACCGCAGGGGCACGCCTGATCGACGACCTCGCGGCACAGATCGAGCAGTCTCGTGAGCAGATGTCGGGGCTTCGTCCGCAGGCCTCGGCGTGGAAGGTGCTTCCGCATCTGCTCTCTCATCCGGTGCTCAACGCGAGCTATCTTTCGACCCAGGTCGGCATGGGAGCACAGAGCGCACAGAACGCGCTCGGCCAGCTGGTCGACGCCGGCGTGCTGGAGGAACGAACCGGCTTGCGCCGCAATCGCGTCTGGCAGCACCCGGGCATCATCGGAGTAATGGACCACTTCGCGCAGAGCTTGATCCGCGCCTGACCCGAGCGCACTCACCAGGCCGCCCTCCGGCCTGTGAGGAAGAGTTTCGGCCCGGGTAACCACCGGCGCACCAGCGCGAAAAACCAGCCGCCTACGTTCAAGACATGGTCGAATCGGGCAAAACTCAGCACCTTGTCGTGATCGGCGGCGGCATGGTCGCGCAGCGGCTCGTCGAGGCGCTCCGCGCCCGGGACGACGCCGGCCGCTACCGCGTCACCGTCTTCGCGGAAGAGCCCCGCGCGCCCTACGACCGCGTGGGCCTGACCCGGTGGTTCGACGAGGGCCCCGCGGGCATCGCCCTGGGCGACCCGGCCCTGTGGGCCGACCCCCTCGTCACCCTGCACACCGACCGCAAGATCGAGTCCATCGACCGCGAGGCGAAGACCGTCACCGACCGGCTCGGCACCGCGCACGCCTATGACGAGCTGGTGCTCGCCACCGGCTCCAGCGCGGCCATGCCCCCGATCCCGGGCAACGACCTGCCGGGCGTCTTCGTCTACCGCACCATCGACGACGTCGCGGCGCTGCGCGGCTGGGTCGAGGAGAAGCGCCGGAGCTATCCCGAGGGCAAGCCCGTGCGCGGCGCCGTGATCGGCGGCGGCCTGCTCGGCCTGGAGGCCGCGGGCGCGCTCACCGCGCTCGACGCGCAGGCCACCGTGATCGAGTTCGGCACGCACCTCATGGGCGTGCAGGTCGACCTCGGCGGCGGCCACGCGCTGAAGCGCCTGATCAACGGCAAGGGCATCGGCGTCCGCGCCGAGACCGCGACCAGCCAGATGAAGCCCCACCGCCGCACCGGCCACGTGGGCCGGCTGGACTTCGCCGACGGCGGGCGGCTCGACGTCGACGTCGTCGTGGTGGCCACCGGCGTGCGCCCCCGCGACGAGCTCGCCCGCGCGGCCGGGCTGCCGGTCGGGGAGCGCGGCGGCGCCGTCGTCGACCTGTCGTGCCGTACCGAGGACCCGCACATCTGGGCCGTCGGCGAGGTGGCCTGCATCGAGGGCCGCTGCATCGGGCTGGTCGCGCCCGGCAACACGATGGCCGAGGTGGTCGTGGACCGGCTGCTCGGCGGCCTCGCGGAGTTCCCCGGCGCGGACACCGCGACCAAGCTCAAGCTCTCCGGCGTCGACGTCGCGTCGTTCGGCGACGCGCACGCCCGCACCGAGGACGCCGTCGAGGTGGTCTGGGCCGACCCCGTGGCCGGCGTCTACAAGAAGCTTGTCCTGTCCGACGACGCCCGCACCCTCCTGGGCGGCGTCTTCGTCGGCGACGCCGGACCGTACGCGAGCCTGCGCCCGATGCTCGGCGCGGAGCTGCCGGGCGAGGACCCGAGCGCCTTCCTGCTCCCCGAGGGCGGCGGTGGCGCCCCGAGCCTGGAGCTGCCCGACGACGCCAACGTCTGCTCGTGCAACAGCGTCTCGGCCGGGACCATCCGCGGCGCCGTCACGGAGCACGAGTGCACCGACGTCCCTGGCGTGAAGGCCTGCACCCGCGCCGGGACCACCTGCGGCGCCTGCCTGCCGCTGGTGAAGAAGCTCGTCGACACCGAGCTGGAGCGCGCGGGCATCGAGGTCAGCACGGCCCTGTGCGAGCACTTCGACATGTCGCGCGCCCAGCTCTTCGACGCCGTCCGGGTCGCCGACCTGCACTCGTTCAGCGACATCGTGGGCCGGTTCGGGGTCCGTCCGTTGGTCGAGCCTGTCGAGACCCGTTCGGCAGGGGTCTCGACAAGCTCGACCACCGTGGCCCGCAACCGAGGCTGCGACATCTGCAAGCCCGTCGTCGCGTCGATCCTGGCGAGCCTGGGCAACGGCCACATCCTGTCCGGCGAGCAGTCCACGCTGCAGGACACCAACGACCACATGCTGGCCAACCTGCAGAAGGACGGCACCTATTCGGTGGTGCCCCGGATGCCCGGCGGTGAGGTCACGCCGGAGGGGCTGATCGTCGTCGGACAGGTCGCCAAGGACTTCGGGCTGTACACGAAGATCACGGGCGGCCAGCGCATCGACATGTTCGGCGCCCGTGTGGAGCAGCTGCCGGACATCTGGCGCCGGCTGGTCGACGCAGGCTTCGAGTCCGGGCACGCGTACGGCAAGTCGCTGCGCACCGTGAAGTCGTGCGTCGGCTCGACGTGGTGCCGCTACGGCGTCCAGGACTCGGTCGGCATGGCCGTCGAGCTGGAGCTGCGCTACCGCGGCCTGCGCTCGCCGCACAAGCTCAAGATGGGCGTCTCCGGCTGTGCCCGCGAGTGCGCGGAGGCGCGCGGCAAGGACGTGGGCGTCATCGCCACGGACAAGGGCTGGAACATCTACGTGGGCGGCAACGGCGGCCAGACGCCGCGGCACGCGAAGCTGCTCGCCGAGGACCTGACCTCGGAGGAGCTCCTGCGCACCATCGACCGCTTCCTCATGTACTACGTCCGCACGGCCGACCGGCTGCAGCGCACGGCGCCGTGGATCGAGGAGGTCGACGGCGGCCTGGAGGGCGTGCGCGAGGTCATCATGGAGGACTCGCTCGGCATCTGCGCCGACCTGGACTCCGCCATGGCGCGCCACGTCGAGAACTACGAGGACGAGTGGAAGGCCGTCCTCGAGGACCCGGAGAAGCTGCGCCGGTTCTCGTCGTTCGTCAACGCCCCCAAGGACGCCGACCCGTCGCTCGCGTACGTCGAGGAGCGCGGCCAGCGCCGCCCCGCGACGCCGGAGGAGCGCGCGTCCGGCGTCGTCATCGCGGGCCCGAAGCTGGAGGTGCGAGCGTGAGCGTCAACGAGGTGTCAGAAGTAGAGGTCACCGGAGTGACCTGGGAGTCTGACAGCCCGGCGGTGGCTCGGTGGGAGCGGGCCTGCCTGCTCACCGACCTCTTTCCCGAGCGGGGTGCGGCGGCGTTGTTCGGCGACGTCCAGGTGGCGCTGTTCCGGCTGCCCGATACCTCGACCGGCCCGGGACAGGGGTCGGACAGCGCCCAGGTGTATGCCGTCCAGAACCTCGACCCGTTCTCGGGCGCGCACGTCATGTCCCGGGGGATCGTCGGCACCCGGGCGGGCGTGCCCACGGTGGCCGCGCCGGTCTACAAGCAGGTGTTCTCCCTGGTCACCGGCGAGTGCCTGGTGACGGCGGACAAGACCCCCAAGGGCGCCCTCTCGCCGGACCTGCTGACCTACCCGGTAGAGATCCGCGACGGCGTGGTCCACGTAGGTCTGCCATGACCACCGATCCCGTTGAGTGCGGGCTATTTGTTGCTTCAGAGGGGTCTGAGGCAACAAATAGCCAGCACTCAACTGGAGGGCGGGTGACGCTTGTCGGGGGTGGGCCCGGGGCACCCGATCTCTTGACCGTGCGGGCCTGGCGGGCGCTGCAGTCGGCCGACGTCGTGGTCGCGGACCGGCTGGGTCCCGTCGAAATCCTCGCCGAGCTTCCGCCGCACATCCGCGTGGTCGACGTCGGCAAGGAGCCCGGCCGTCATCCCGTCCCGCAGGAACGCATCAACGAGCTGCTCGTGGAGCACGCGCTGGCAGGCGCCCACGTGGTGCGGCTCAAGGGCGGCGACCCGTTCGTGCTCGGCCGGGGCGGCGAGGAGGTCGTCGCGTGCGTGGCAGCCGGCGTGCCGGTCGAGGTGGTTCCCGGCGTGACGTCCGCCGTCGCCGTGCCCGGCCTGGCCGGTATCCCGCTCACCCACCGCGGGGTCACCACGGGCTTCCACGTGGTCTCGGGCCACTGCGCCTCCGGGTCGTCAGACCCGCAGGTCACCGGGGCGAACCATGGCTCTGACAATTCCGGGCCACTGGATGCCGCTGCCCTCTCCTGTGTGCGTGATGCCACGGCTACTCTTGTCGTATTGATGGGGGTGCGGTCCCTTGGCGCCATCGTGGCGCAGTCCCTGGCCGCAGGCGCCGACCCCGCCACTCCCGTAGCGATAGTGGAGAACGGTTCCACGCCGGAGCAGCGCGTCACCCGGGCGCGTCTCGAAGAGGCAGCCGACGTGGCGGCCGCCCGTGGGGTGCGGTCGCCGGCGGTCGTCGTCATCGGCCGCGTGGCAGCGGATGGACTCCTGGAGGGATCACGTGAGCGACGTCTGGCAGGTGCCGGTGTCTGATGTCGCAGCGCCTGCCCACGCCCAGACGACCCGCCAGGCGCTTGGCCAGGTCATGGCGGGCGCGACGGTTCTCGTCACGGCGGAGCGTCGGGCCGGCGAGCTCGCCGCAGCCCTGGAGCGCCGTGGCGCCACCGTCCGGCACGCCCCGGTGCTGAGCATGATCCCGAACGTCGACGACCAGACGCTGATCGCCGCGACGCGCGCGATCGTCTCTGCCCCGCCCGACGTCGTCGTGGTCACCACAGGGATCGGCTTCCGTGCCTGGATCGAGGCCGCCGACGCGCACGGCCTCGCCGAGCCGCTCCTCGACCTGCTCGGGCGAACCCGGATCATCGCGCGCGGCCCCAAGGCCCGTGGCGCCATCCAGGCAGCCGGGCTGCAGGCCGACTGGGTCGCCGAGTCCGAGACGTCCGCCGAGGTGGCGGAAGTGCTGCTCAGCGAGGGTGTGCAGGGCCTGCGCATCGCTGTCCAGCACCACGGCGCGGGCGCCGACGGACTGGACGAGGTGTTCGAGAAGGCCGGCGCGCAGGTCGCGAGCCTCGTCGTATACCGCTGGGGCCCGGCACCAGATCCGACGGCGGTGCGCGACTCCGCGCACGCCGTGGCCGATGGTGAGATCGACGCCGTCGTCTTCACGTCCGCGCCCGGCTCCGAGGCCTGGATGCGGGCCGTCGAGGCGGAGGGCCTGATGGACCGGGTCCGCGCCCGGTTCGTCGACGGCGGGACGGTGGCGGCCGCCGTCGGACCCGTGACGGCGAAGCCGCTGGAGAGCCGCGGGATCGTGCCGCTGCAGCCCGAGCGCGGCCGCCTCGGGGCGCTCGTCCGTGCTCTCGTGGGCCACTACGAGCGCATCGACTCCGTCGCGCTGAACACCGTCGCCGGGTCGCTGGTGATCCGGTCGCGGGTGGCGGTGCTCGACGGGAAGGTACTGCCCCTGTCGCCGACGGGCGTCGCCGTGCTGCGGCTGCTCGCGGCGGCCGGGGGCGATGTGGTGCCGCGGGACCGGGTGCTCGCCGCGCTGCCGGGCGTCTCGCAGGACACGCACGCCGCCGAGGTCGCCATCGCGCGGCTGCGCGAGGCGGCAGGCCGACGCGACCTGATCCGGACCGTGGTGAAGCGGGGCTACCGCATCGAGCTGGCGTGAAGCCCTGGCCGACGTCGGCAAGGTGGCTGAGGAGCGGACCGACATGACAGACGGCGGGTGTTCCGTGTGGGAACACCAGCCGCCTGTCATCTACTGATGTCCTGCGTGTTGTTCATGCAGCGGTGGCGACGGTTCTGGATCAGGCGACCGGCACCAGCTGCCATTGCTGGTTGGTGCCGGTCCCGGCGGTGTATTGCACGATTGGAGCGCCGTCGTTGGTCGCCCAGTTGTACACGTCGGCCGCCAGACCACTGTCGCGGGTGACGATGGTGAAATAACCGTCGTCGGTGGGCTGCAGGAACCACAGCTGGTTGGTGCCGCCGTTGGCGGTCCACTGCTGGAGCTGCAGCCCGGTCGTCGTTCTCCCGCCGTCGACGTCGAGCACCTTGCCGCTGGCGGTGGAGCGCAGGATGAAGGCCCCTGACTGAGCCGCTTCGATGGTCCAGGCGGCGTTCGCTGTCTGCTGAACGACCTTTGCGCCGTCCAGGGTCGAGCCGTCCGCCACGGCGAGGTTCTTGCCGCTGTAGCGGCTGACGATGCGGTAGTTCGTGCCGGATACGGGTCCGGTCGCGATCTCGAACCGGTCGACGGTGGCCCAGTTGTCCGTGGCCCCCGCGCGTTGGTTGCCCGTGACGCGCACCTGGATGGTGTGGCTGCCGGAGGCGAGCCGGGGGCTGGTCCACACCGCGACGTCGCCGGTGCGCGCCGTCGAGTATTCGTCCACGAGGACCTCGGCGCCGCCGTCCACCGAGACGGCGATGATGCCGTGGCTCGGCGCGGTCACCCCGCGCAGTGTGACGCCCGTTCCGACGAAGCTCAGCGTCGCCGTGGCGCCCGCGACGTCGTTGTAGGAGTTGGTCCCGGCGTAGGGGCCGGACTCGTCGGTGGCGTGACCCCAGCTGCCGGCATAGGTCACCCTCGCGTCGGCGTCGTCGATGTTCAGCGCGCCCGCGCCTGCGCCTCCCAGGGTGAAGTACTCGACGGAGTCGGTGAACGTCGTGCTGCCACCCTTGGTGGTCGACAGCACCAGGTACACCCGGGTGCCGCTGGACGGCGTGGTGAAGGTGACCGGCGTGGTGACCCGTGAGCCGAGCGGGATGTTCAGCGTGGGGTTCCCGGATGCGATGACGGTGCCGGTGGGGCTGTTGAGCCGTGCGGTCCAGGTGAGGCCGACGGCGGTATCGCTGAACGTGTCGTTGAAGACGGTGATGTTTCGGGTGACAGAGGTGTTGTAGGCGTAGTTGTCGACGGCCGCCGGCAGCGGGAAGGTGCCGTCGGCGTCCGAGTTGCCGGAGGCTGACCAGTAGGGCAGGTCGATCGCGGCGACCGGGTTGAACCCGGCCTGGATCCGCTGGATCTGCGGGTTGCCCCAGGGATCGGTCAGGTTGTCGACGCCGTAGGCTGGGTGGCCGCCCTCCTCGGGGACGAAGTCGGTGGTCCGCGTGCCGGGCACGAAGCTGGCCCAGCCGGACAGCAGCGTGTACGGGCGCAGGTCGCTGGCGTCCTTGGCGCGCTTGGCGACCGTCGCGGTGGCGAACCACTCGAAGCCCTGCTTGGTGTTGGACTTGTTCCAGACGTACTCGCCCTCACCCTCGGGCCGGCCGGCCAGGGAGGGGAGCGCCTCGCCGTACGTGCCGATGTTGTCGATGTAGTGCGAGAAGACGGCGAAGTTGCCGTTCAGCATGTTGGGGTACGGGTTGGTGTTCCAAGCGGTGTCGACGCTGATCGGCCGGGTGCCGTCGTTGCCGTTCATCGCCGTGTACAGGTCCTTTTCGAACTGCTCGGAGTCGAAGCTGCTGATGTCCGCCTCGTTGCTCTGGCTCCAGCGGATGATCGCGGGGTGGTTGCGGTCGCGCAGGGTCAGCGCTCGGGCGTGGTTGACCATGTTGTCGTGGCCGGCGACGAAGTCCTGGCAGCTGCAGGTGCCGCGGATGGCGGTCTCGTCGATGACCATCATGCCCATCTCGTCGGCCACGTCGAGCATGTACGGGCTGCCCGGCTCCTGGTGGATGCGGACCACGTTGTAGTTGAGCCGCTGGTAGTTGTCCACCGCCTGCGGCCAGCCGCCGTTACCGCCGGCCGGTGGCAGGAAACCGGGCAGCGTGTCGTACGCGTCGCCCTTACCACCGTTGTCGATCCGGTCGTAGTCCGCACCCTGCAGGCTGTCACCGCGGAAGTTCACCCGCGTGCCGTTGAGGTAGTAGTACTCGCCGTTCTGGGTGGTCTCCCGGAACCCGAACCGGTACGCGGCGTCGCTGGTACGGCCGTTGTCGACCGACGCGTGCACCGACAGGCGGTGCAGCTGGGCGCGGTATCCGGCCTGGTAGGGCACGTTCGGCCACCAGTACGAGGCCGAGCCGAGGTTCCACGCGACCGGACCGACGGTGACCTTGGACGTCGTGTGTGCTGCCACGGTGACCGTCTTGCTGGGCAGCGCCGGGTAGCTGAACGAGCTGCCGACGTCGGATGCCAGCGAACCGGTCAGGGTCACGGATCGGCTGGTGTCCGAGGTGTTCGTCACGGTCACGTCGTAGCTGAGAGTCCGATCTGTCACGGACGTGCGCACGAAGGTGTCACTGATGTGCACGGCCGGGTACACCCGCAGGAATGCCGAGCGGTAGATGCCCTGCGGGATCGCCTCGGACCAGTCAGCGGCGTCGGGAACGAGCGTCCTACCCCAACCGTCCAACTCCTTCTTCAACGCGTTCCGGCCCTTGACGCTGACGCTGATCGTGTGCGTCGTGCCGGGGGCGGCGAAGGCGCTGATGTCGAAGCTTGACGGTGTGAACGAGGTGGTCTTCGTGGCGACCACCTGGCCGTCCACCGAGAGCGTCGCCTGGTGGTTCACTGCACCGAACTCGATCCACGTCGACTGGGGCTGGCCGCTGTCGGGCACCGTGATGGTGCGCGAGTACGTCGCCTCGTTCACGTCGGTGAAGCCCTGCTTGTACCAGCCGCCTCCCGGCACAGCGATCGATGTCGCGGCCCGGCCTGCCGGTGTGAAGCTCCACGTGCCGGCCAGGTCGACCGAGCGGACCGCTGCGTTGCCCGCGGTGAAGCCGTCGATGTTCGTACTCGTCGATGCCGCGGCAGGCGGCTGCGCGATCGGCGCTGTGGTCAATCCAGCGGCGGCCATGACCGCCACGACGGCGGCCAGTGAAGTGCGAGCGACGCGTCGACGCCGACGCGGCGGGCTTGGGTTCTCATGCATTGCGGTTCCTTCCGCGAACGGCGCGCCGGTAGCCCGACGGGCCGAGAATGTGAGCGCTAACATCTCTCGAGGTCGGCGTGATCATGGGAAACTGTGGGGGCGTTGGCAGGGCGGGGCGGACGACGCCTGTTGGCCGGCCAGGATCATGCTGCGTTCTGATCGCCTGTGATCAGAGGAGGTTGGTCGAACTCTTCTTGGCCGCCGACGACGGTGCCGGTGGTTGCCGCAACGTGCCTTGATGCAGGCACATGAGTTTCCCGATGTGGGTCGGTGGCTGTCAAGAGTGTCTTCGACGGTGCGCCCGTGACAGGGATCAGTCCGCCAGCTTGAAGGCAAGCTCCGTGTCCCACTCCGCCATGTCGGGCTGCTCGGCCGGGTCCGTGAGGTAGAACTCGAACCGCCCGGCCCACGCGTCACCGGCGTCGGTGTCGTGTCGGTCGAACGTGAGCCCCTCGGCCGCTGCCCACTTCAGCAGCGCGCCGGTGGCGTCGGCCAGCCCGTCGGGGTGGCCGCGGTGGACGGTCGTCACGTACCGCCCGGCCGGGATCGTGCCCACGGTGACGTCGCCCGCGGAGGCGAGCGCGACGTCGTCGGGCACGGGGAAGCCGGCCTCGACGGAGAGATGGGCTGCCATGTCGATCACGCGGTATCGGAAGAACGGCGGGCCGGCGGGGTGCGTGCCGCGCTCGGCGAGCCAGCCGACGATCTCGGGGATGCGGTCCGCGACCTGCGCGAGCTCCGTCATGGTGAAGGTCCCGGTGATGCCGGCGGTGGGCGTTTCGGGGCGTGTTTCTACTCGGTAGTCGCTCATGCTGGGTGGACTGCCCGAACCCGCGGGACTCATCGGATTCCCCGTGGTCCCGTCTCAACGTTCTGCCCCCACCGTCCGTTACAGGCGGCGGATGAGAGGAGCGTCGGACATGGCGCAGTGGGAGTCGGAGCTCACGGAGCTCGTGATGCGGCGCAGCGGTGCGCTGGTGGGGTACGCGTACTCGTTGACGCGGGACAAGCCGCAGGCCGAGGACCTGGTGCAGGACGCACTGGTGAAGGTGTATTCCCGCCTGCGCCGTCCGCCGTCGGTCGCGGGGCAGACACGGGTCGACCTGGACCGGCCCGAGGCGATCAACGCCGAGGGATACGTGCGGCGCGCGATCCTGACCATCTACCTGGACGGGTACCGGAGGCGGAACCACTGGTCCGGTCTCAAGCACCTCCTCGCGGACGATGCCTCCTCTCCTGGTGCGGACCGGGTGGCGACGGCCCGGGTCGACGTCGGGACGGCGCTCAAGCAGCTCTCGCCCCGGCAGCGCGAGGCCGTGATGATGCGGTTCTTCGACGACCTGACCGTGCCCCAGATCGCGGCGGCCCTGGGCACGAGCCAGGGCACGATCAAGCGCCACCTGTTCGACGCGACCGCCGTGCTGCGCCAGGCCCTCGCCGAGGTCTCCGTGCCGGCCATGGACACGGACCTCGACGAGCGGCTGGACACGGTCGCGGGTGCGGTGCGCCGCCGTCGGACGGCGAAGGTGGGCGCCGTCGCCGGTGTGTCGATGGTGCTGGCCGTGGCGCTCGCGTGGGGCGCGTTCGCGGTCAAGCCGTGGATCCGGTCGGAGCCGCTCCCCGCGGACGACAAGGTCGAGTACACGGCCGGGTACGTGCCGGCCAACTGGTCCCGGGACGTCGGGGTGTACTGCGGGATGCCGGTCGAGGAGCTCGACGCCATGGACGCCGGCACGTTCGACCTCGAGATCACGGGCGATCTCAGGCCACGATTCGCCGGCCTCGCAGCGACCTGGGAGATCCCGGTGACCGTCACCGGTGCGGTCCCCGACGACATGCCCGACGAACAACGCGGCTACTTCATCACCTCGCCGCTGATCGTGTGGACCCACGAGGGCAGGGTCGTCGACCTGGGCGCCGGATGGCGCGAAGCCGACTCGGAGGTCTCTCGGGCACTGTCCGAGGACGGCACCTGGAGCGGACCGGCGACCGCACCCAACTCCACGGCATGCCGGGAGGACACCCTCGTCCCCGACAGCCTCGGCGACTACGACAACGAGCGACAGGGCGGCGACTACGAGCTGCGCGTGGTGATGTCAGACGGCTCGGCGGCGGCGCGGGCCGACGGCCGGGACGGCTTGGTGATCAGTGAGCCGATCACGGTGGACCTGGACAGCGGCGTCGCCCCGGAGCCGACTTTCCCGCCGCCGTCGGCCGACTGCAGCGGGGCTCCGTACGCGGGCCAGAGCCTTAAGGCCGAGGGCCTCCCGGACGGCGCGCGGGCCGCTGCGACCGAGGTCCTGGAGGCGGTCACGACCTGTGATGCGCACGCAGTGGCCGCGCTCGGAGGTGGGACGAGCACTGAGCCGCATGGCGGCTGGTCCATGCCGGCGGTCAATGAGACGTTCGCGCTTCCCGAGACGGAGGCACGTACGCCCTATGCGATGGTCGCCCGGCTGCTGACCGAGACCACGCCAGTCACCGATCAGCTGGGGGAGGAC
Source organism: Promicromonospora sp. NPDC057138 (assembly GCF_042670845.1). Lineage (NCBI taxonomy): Bacteria > Bacillati > Actinomycetota > Actinomycetes > Micrococcales > Promicromonosporaceae > Promicromonospora > Promicromonospora sp. NPDC057138. The sequence goes on from NZ_JBHUUX010000019.1 coordinate 62,889, forward strand.
CAGACCTGGCCGCGGGTGACCAAGCGGGTCGACGACGACGCGGCCTGGCAGGAGGCGATCGATGCCGGAGCCATCACCGAGGAGCAGGCCGCGGTCGACCGTGCCGAGGGCATCTACACGGGGTGGCGTCTCTCGATCCAGAGCCGGTTCGACCCGCCCCAGATGGTCTGGACCGAGTTCTACGAGGGAGACGCCACCTGGTGCTCGCGTCCGGAGGCCGAAGCCGATCCGGAATGCGCATAGCCTGCGGGGAACTTTCCCGCCGCCGGATGCATCGTTCTTCCCTCCCGGCCCGTCAGGGAGCATGAGCAGGGAGAGGAGGCGTCTTCAGATGGCGCAATGGGAGGTCGAGCTCACGGAGCTCGCGGCGGGACGTGGCGGTGCACTGGTCGGGTACGCGTACTCGTTGTGCCGGGACCGGGCGCAGGCGGAGGACCTGGTGCAGGACGCGCTGGTGAAGGTGTTCTCGCGCCTGCGCCGCCTGCCTGGGGTTACTGACGGCGGCCAGCAGGTTGTCGACCTGGACCAGCCCTCCCTGACGAACGCGGAGGCGTACGTCCGGCGGGCGATCCTGACGATCTATCTCGACGGCTACCGGCGGCAGAGCAGCTGGTCCAGCTTCAAGCACCTCCTGGCCGACGACGAGTGGTCGCCCGGGGCGGACCGCGTAGCCACCGCGCGGGTCGACGTCGGCGCGGCGCTCGCCCAGCTCTCCCCGCGGCAGCGCGAGGCCGTGATGCTGCGGTTCTTCGAGGACATGACTGTGCCGCAGATCGCGGCGGCCCTGGGGACCAGGCCCGGCACGATCAAGCGGTACCTGTCGAACGCGATCGAGCTGCTGCGCACGGCGCTCGCGGAGATGGCGACGCCGGAGATGGAGACCTCGTTCGACGAGCGGCTGGACACGGTGGCGGGTGCGGTGCGCCGCCGTCGGACGGCGAAGGTGGGCGCCGTGGCGGGCGTGTCGATGGTGCTGGCCGTGGCGCTCGCGTGGGGTGCGTTCGCGGTGAAGCCGTGGATCCAGTCGGAGCCGCTGCCCGCGGAGGAGAAGGTCGAGTACACACCTGGATACGTCCCTGTCGGCTGGTCCGGCCAGGGGGTGTACTGCGGCATGCCGGTCGAGGAGCTGGAGGCGATGGACACGGGCACGCTCGACGTCGAGATCGCCGGTGACCTCGCGTCCGACCCGCGTGGACTCACCGCGTACTGGAGCCTGCCGGTGACTATCTCCGGGGCCGTGCCGGAGGGCATTCCCGACCCCATCCCGGAGGGGGTGGGCTTCATGACCTGGCCGCTGATCGTCTGGGCCCACGAGGGCAAGGTCGTCGACCTCCCCAGCTACTGGCATGAGGCCGCCAACGACGAGACCCCTCAGGCGCTCGCCGACCACGGGACCTGGACCGGGCTCGCTTACGCCGGGAACTCGTCGCGCTGCCGTGCGGACACGCTGGTGGAAGACTCGGAGAACCCGCTCGGGGAGTACGACAACGAACGAGCCGGGGGGCGGTACGAGCTGCTTGCAATCGTCGGCGACCCCGAGGTGAGCGACCCGGACGACGGCCGGAGCGGTCTCCTGGTCAGCGACCCGATCACCGTCGACCTGGACAGCGGCGTGGCGCCGTTGCCGGACTTGGCTGCGCCGTCGGACGACTGCAGCGGGGCCACGTACGCAGGGCGGGACCTGGTCGCGCCGGGAGCACCGGAGGGGGTGCGGGCCATGGCCGCGCGACTCCTCGAGGCGGTCACCACCTGCGACGAACGGCTGGTCGTGGAGCTGGCCGGCGTGAATCTGGATACTGCGCCGACACCTGAGCAGGAGGACCTGCTCGTCAACGAGGTCTTTGGGCTCCCGGAGTCCGGGGGCAACACGCCCTACGCGACGGTCGCGCGGCTCCTGACCGGGACCCAGCCGGTCAACCGGGACGACAGTGAATCCTCGACCTGGCCCCGCGCCGCCACCTTCACCAAGAACGACGCAGCATGGCAGGAGGCGGTCGACGCGGGGGTCGTCGACGCCGAGCAGGCTGCAGTCGACCGTGCTGCCGGGAAGTACTCGGGCTGGCAGCTGAACATCCAGGACTACACGGGGGAGGGGCCGACCTGGTCGACCTTCTACGAGGGCGACGACGAGTGGTGTTCCTTCGTGGACGTCGGGCTCGATCCGGAGTGCACGGAGGTCGGGCCGCGCCCCTAAGGTTCCCGCAAGCTGTCTGTGCATCGCCATCATCGTTCTGCCGCTCCCACCCGTCAGGGAGGATGAAAGCGAGAGCGGCGTCACAGATGGCGCAGTGGGAGAGCGAGCTCGAGGACCTGGTGCAGCTCGGCGGTGAAACTGCGGTGTCTATTGCGACCAAACTGCAGTGTGGCGAGCGACGAAACTGCAGCAGCACTAGCGGCCAAACTGCAGCAGATGTGCGAGGATCGGCTCCATGGCGCGAATTCCGCAGTCTCCGGTCGGCAAGATTCTCCCGCGTCGAGCGCACGACTTGGTCCAGGAAGCGATGGCCGACACGAGGGTCGTGCTCGTGAACGGCCCACGTCAGTCGGGCAAGAGCACGCTCGTAGGCCAGATCGCCACGTCCCGGGGCATGACTCTCTTCACGCTCGACGACCCGAAGGTGCGAGAGGCGGCTCGCGCCGACGAGTCGGGGTTTGTCCGGCGGGCTCCGACCATGGTGATCGACGAGATCCAACGGATGCCGGAACTGCTGCTCCCGATCAAGGCCGCGGTGGACGTGGACTTCGTTCCTGGCCGCTTTCTGCTCACCGGGTCGGCACGAGTACTCGGACTGCGCGCGCTGCCGGACACCCTTGTCGGGCGGATGGAAACTATCGAGCTGTGGCCGCTGTCCCAGGGGGAGATCGACGGGGCACCTGACGGATTCGTCGATGCCGCGTTCGCTCTGGGCCCAGACCTGGAGCATCGTTCGGACGAAGACATCGACGGGTACATCGCCCGAATCGTCAGGGGTGGCTTCCCTGAGGCTGTGGCTCGTACAGGCAGACGACGAGCACAGTTTCTCAAGGGATACGTCGGCGACTTGGTGAACCGTGACGTCGTCCAGTTGTCCGAGATCGAACGTGGTCCGCAGATGCGGGCGCTCATCGACATGCTGGCGGTCCGTTCGGGGAACCTCCTTGTCCCCGGAAAGCTCGCGAGTGATCTGGAAATCTCTCAGCACACCGTGCAGAGCTATCTGTACCTCCTCGAAGAGGTCTATCTCATCAAGCGGATCCCGGCGTTGATCCGGAATCTAGGCACTCGTACCACCCATACACAGAAGGTGGCGATGGCCGATTCCGGGATCGCGGCAGCCTTGCTCAGTCAGGACGAGGCGAGCCTGCGCCGGATTGGCAGTCCGCTCGGTGGTCTGCTCGAAGGGTTCGTGGCCATGGAGATCGCTCGCCAGCTCTCCTGGTCAGAGACTGATGCCGAGATGTTTCACTACCGCACCAAGGACCAGGTGGAGGTCGACGTCGTCCTGCAAAACCGGCGTCGAGAAGTCGTAGGTGTGGAGGTCAAGGCCTCGGCCACGCCTAAGGCGGAGGACTTCCGCGGCCTGCGGCACCTCGCGGAGCGGCTCGGTGACGACTTCCTTGCCGGCTACGTCCTCTACACGGGCGACGAGACCTTGTCGTTCGGGCCAAAGCTCCGAGCGCTGCCGATCAGTGCAGTCTGGCAGGTCGCGAAGCCGTAGCCCGACGGAGACTTCCCCTGACACGTCATCGTGGTTCCGGCGAACTTTCTCGTCAGCAGCATCATCGTTCCCCTCTCCCCGTCCGTCAGGATGCATGACAGGGAGAGGGGGCGTCCCACATGGCGCATTGGGAGACAGAGCTCACGGAGCTCGTGATGCGGCGCAGCGGTGCGCTGGTCGGGTACGCGTACTCGCTGACGCGGGACAAGCCGCAGGCCGAGGACCTCGTGCAGGACGCGCTGGTGAAGGTGTACAGCCGCCTGCGCCGTCCGCCCGAGATGGCCGACGGCGCCCGGCAGGTCGTCGACCTGGACCGACCCCGGCTGACCAACGTGGAGGCATACGTGCGCCGGGCGATCCTGACGATCTTTCTCGACGGCTACCGGCGGCAGAGCAGCTGGTCCGGCCTCAAGCACCTCCTGGCCGACGAGCCTTCCGTGCCCGGGGCGGAGCGTGTCGCCACCGCCCGGGTCGACGTCGGGGTGGCCCTCGCCCGGCTGTCGCCGCGGCAGCGTGAGGTGGTGGTGCTGCGGTTCTTCGAGGACATGACGGTGCCGCAGATCGCGGCGGCCCTGGGGACGCGGCCGGGCACGATCAAGCGGCACCTCTCGAACGCGACGGAGCTGCTGCGCGGCTCGCTCGCGGAGGTCGTGACCCCGGACGTCGACACGAACCTGGACCAGCGGCTGGGTGCGGTGACGGGTGCGGTGCGCCGCCGTCGCGCTGTGAAGGTCGGTGCCATCAGCGGTGCCTCGCTGGTGCTGGCTGGCCTGCTGGCGATGGCGGCGCTGTGGGGGCCCGCGCGGCTCCTGTCGGACCCGGTGCCGCCGGCGACCCCGACTCCCGACGCCGCGGCGGTGGGCGCGGGCTGGGCGCCGAGCGGCTGGGAGAGCCTGGGCGAGCAGTACCAGTGCGGCATGGAGGTGACGGCCCTGACGTCGTCGTCGGACGCCGTGCGCGTGGAGCTCACCGGCGACGCCGAGGTAGTGGACGGGGACGAGTTCCGGGACGACAGTTTCCTGGAGGCACCCATCCGGATCACCCGGAGCGACGCCGCCGGCCAGACCCTCGACGGCAAGTTCCCCCAGCTCGTCTTCGCGCAGAACGGTCTGGTGGTCGACATCAGCGGGGGCTGGAACGAGGGCGGGTACGTCCTGCCCGACGCCGGCGAGTCCGCGAACGCCGTCGCCGAGGCGGGCGGCACCACCGCCTGCGGGACGTGGACGACCGACGGGATGACGGGTTTCGAGGAGTATCGGGACGCGCGGCCGGCGGGCACCTACGACGTGTACGCGGTGCTGCCGTGGTCCGCCCATGACGGTCCGACGGACCAGACGGGCACAACCGGAATCGCCGTCAGCGCGCCGGTCACCATGGAGATCCCCGCGGTCGAGGTGCCGGACGAGGCGCCGCTGACCGTCGACATCCGCGACGGCTACCAGCCGCCGTGGCTCGAGGGAACGAGCCTGGCGTGCGGGGCCTACGCGTCCGATATCCCGGGCGGCCCGCTCAAGCCCTCGGAGCGGTCGGGTCTGAAGCTGGAGGTCGAGACCGCGGCGGACCGGGAGACGGTTCCGTTCTCCGAGGTGACGGTCACGTTCACCGAGACCGAGGGCGAGCGCGTCGACACGACCCGCACGCCGGTCACGCTGGTCTGGCTCAGTGCCGGCCGGGTGGTCGGGGTCGGCAGCGACGTCTGGTCCCAGCCGGAGTGGGGCCTTCAGATCGGGGCGAAGGGCGAGACCTCCGTCGTCGTGCCGGTCGAGCCCGACCTGACGTGCCTTCAGGACCCGGAAGCCGGGATGTCCGCCGGGAGCTACGAGCTGTACGCCCTCACGGAGCTCGACCCGGGTGCGGGCGGCGAGCGACAGTTCATGTCCGCAGGCGCCGGGTCCGAGTACGTCGTCGAGGAATGAAGTCCCGCGAGTTTCTCGGCATCACCATCATCGTTCTCGCTCTCCCACCCGTCATGGAATATGAGAGGGAGAGGGGACACGCCCAACATGGTGCACTGGGAGACAGAGCTCACGGAGCTCGTGACGCGGCGCAGCGGTGCGCTGGTGGGTTATGCGTACTCATTGACGCGGGACAAATCTCAGGCTGAGGACCTGGTGCAGGACGCGCTGGTCAAGGTCTACTCCCGCCTGCGCCGTTCCTCCGCAACGGCCGGCCCGGAGCGGCAGGTCGTCAACCTTGACCAGCCCCAGATGACGAATGCCGAGGCGTACGTCAAGCGGGCGATCCTGACGATCTACCTGGACGCGTACCGGCGGGGAAATCACTGGTCAGGCATCAAGCACCTCCTGGCCGACGACGTCCACGTGCCCGGGGCGGAGCGCGTCGTGACTGCCCGGGTCGACGTCGGTGTGGCGCTGAGACAGCTCTCCCCTCGGCAACGCGAGGCGGTGACCCTCCGCTTCTTCGAAGACATGACGGTGCCGCAGATCGCGGCGGTCCTGGGGACGAAGCAGGGCACGATCAAACGACACCTCTTCAACGCGCTGGAGGTGCTGCGCGGCGCGCTCGCGGACGTCTCGGCTCCGGACGTGGACACGAACCTGGACCAGCGGCTGGGCGCGCTGACGGGAGCGGTGCGCCGCCGTCGGGCCGTCAAGGTCGGTGCCGTGGCCGGCGCGTCGCTGGTGCTCGCGGGCCTGCTGGCCATCGCCGCGTGGTGGGGGCCCGTGCGGCTGCAGTCGGAGCCGGTGCCGCCGGCGACGCCGAGCCCGGACGCCTCGACCACGACGGTCGGTGGCTGGACGCCGTCCGGCTGGCCGGAGCAGGAAGGGCCATTTCACTGCGGCATGGAGGTGGCGGCTCTGACGCCGTTGTCCGACCCCGTGCGCCTGGAGCTGAGCAGTGACCTCGAGGTCGTTGACGACGGCGAGGACGCTCACCTCGAGGCGCCGGTCCGGATCACCCGTGTCGACCAGGTCGGCCCGGACCTCAGCGCGACGCCTCCCCAGCTGGTCTTCGCGCGCGACGGCCAAGTGGTGGATATCGGGCCGGGCTGGATCGAGAGCCACCGTCCGCTGCCTGATGCCGGTGAGTCCGCCACCGATGTAGCCGAGGCGGGTGCTGCCACCGCATGCGGGAGGTGGACGACCCACGGTTTTCCTAACGCGCAGGAGTACCTGGACCAGCGCCCGGCCGGCACCTACGACGTGTACGCCGTGCTGTGGTGGGTCGACGGACCAGGCACGTACGGCTATGCGGTCAGCGAGCCCGTCACCATGGACGTCCCGGCGGTCGAGGTGCCGGATGAGGGGCCGCTCGCCGTCGACGTCCGGGAGGGTTATCAGCCGCCGTGGCTGGAAGGGATGAGCTTGGCCTGCGGGGACTACGCGTACGACATACCGGGGTACTCGTACTACACCTGGGGCCCGGAAACGCTGACGGTGGCGAGTTCGAGAAAGAGCGTGACGATGATGTTCGGGAAGACTGAGGGCCGGGCCATCGACACGACACGCACCCCGGCCGCACTGGTCTGGCTCAGGGACGGCCGGGTCGTCTCGGTCGGCTCCGACGTCTGGTCCCAGCCAATGGAGCACTTCCAGGTTGACGAAGAGGGCGGAACGACGGTCGTCGTGCCGATCACAGAACCCGACCTGACGTGTCTGGAGGATCCAGCCGCAGGGATGCCGTCAGGACGATACGAGGTGTACGCGCTGATGGAGGTCGACCCCGGCTCGGCAGGCGAGCGTCGCTTCATAGCGGTGAGCATCCTGCAGAGCCACTCGTACGAATCCCGAGGCTGAGCCGCAGACCAACGAAACCTCCCCGGCGCGCGTCATGGTGGATGTGGAGACGATGACAGCACATATGCACCGGGGAGGTGGCCGTGGCGGTATGGGAGAACGAGCTCGATGAGCTCATGAGGATGCGCGGAAGCGCCCTCGTCCGCTACGCCTACATGCTTTCCGGGGATCGCGCGCTCGCCGAGGACCTGGTCCAGGACGCACTGGTCAAGGTCTACTCGCGGCTGCGCGGGGCACCGGGCAGGGGCAGGTCCGTCGGTGTGGCGGCGGGAAGCCAGGCGCACGACCTGGAGTCCCCGTCCGGGTCCCCGTTCACGAACGCCGAGGGGTACGTGCGACGCGCCGTCCTCACCATCTACCTGGACGGCTACCGCAAGCGGCAGCGCTGGTCCGGGGTCAAGCACCTGCTGAGCGACGACCCCACCACGCGCGGCGCGGACCAGGCCGCGTCCACCCGCGTCGACGTGATGGCGGCACTGGCCAAGCTCGGCGCCCGCGAGCGGGCCTGTGTGGTCCTGCGCTACTTCGAGGACATGACGGTGCCGCAGATCGCCGACGCGCTGGGCACGGCCCAGGGCACGGTCAAGCGGTACCTGTCCGACGCGACCAAGAACCTGCAGGAGATCCTGCGCCCCGAAGACTTCCGACCTGCCGAAGGGAGGGCCGCCCGATGAGTGACGAGACCTGGAACGACGACCACGACTTCCTGAGCGGCGCGCTCCGTGGCGCCGCTGACGAGATGCCCGGAGCGGAGGTGGACGACCTGCATGTCTCATTCGGAGTGGTGCGCGACCGCGTACGACGGCGTCGTGCCGTCAAGATCGGCGGCCTCGCCGGCGTGAGCCTGGTCCTGGTGGGCGGGATCGCCTTCGGTGCCACACAGACGACGCTGCTGGGCCAGGGCGAACCGGTGCTCCCGGGATCGTCCCAGTACGCGCTCGCGTCGCCGGACGACTCCTCGAGCGCGTCTTCGAGGGCGTCCGCGAGCCAAGCGCCGCAGCCCGCCCCGAGCGGGCCGTCGGCTACGAGCGTGATCCAGGACGGCTACCAGCCCTCGTGGCTTTCGGACGTCGACGGCGGGAGCCTGACGTGCGGCATGCCCGTGGGCGACCTCGAGTCGACGGCGCCCGGTTGGTCGATCGCGTCGTCCGGCGACATCTACGCCCGGACGTCGGACTTCGGGGGCGATCCCTCGACGACGTGGGGCATGGCGGCGACCGTCGACCAGGGTGAGGGGTCGCTCGACGTCGCTCCCGTCCTGGTGTGGAGCCAGGACGGCGTGGTGGTGGACCTCGGGTTCAACGTCTTCGAAGCGGCGAGTCCTGCGGCCGAGCCGCTGATCAGCTCGGCCGCGGGTGGCATCGAGGCCCAGGGGGGCTCGTTCACGACGTGCGCACCCACCAAGACCGAGACCAGTGACAGCTACGAGACGCAGCTGCCCGTGGGCGACTACGAGGTACGGGTGGTCGCCTTCCCGCAGATCGCCTCGGGCCAGTGGGCGAAGGCGGTGAGCGAGCCGGTCTCGGTCCGCCTCGACGCCGACGGCGCGCACACCGCGACCGGGACGCGCGGCGCCGACGTGACGACCGAGTCTGCCAAGCCTCCGAAGCCTGCCGAGGGTGAGCTCTCGCGGTTCGTGTTCGACCGCAGCACGGCCTGGGTCACCGCGGAGCTGACGCAGCACGGGTACGTGACGACCGGCACGCCGTCGGTCACCGCGGAGTGCGAGAGCACCAACCCGGCGGACTCGGTGACGTACGAGCTGGCAACACCGTCCGGCGGCGTGTTCGGGTCCGGGCAGGTCCCCTGCGACGGCTCCCCCTTCGAGTCGGAGTCCGTGGTCGGCGGTGGCGAGGAGGTCGTGGACATCCGGCTGACGTCCGTTCCCGACGGCGTCGCCCGGTTCTGGGCGTACCTCGCCCCGCCGGCCGACGGCGGGAACGCCGCCGTCGAGTGCTCCGCGAGCAATCTCGGCATGGACTACGACCCGGCGAACTCGCCGAGCGAGGCCGCGGGGGGCACCGCCCAGGCCATCGTGGAGGCGGCGACCGACTGCGACTCCAACGGGCTGATCCAGCTCGCGACCGAGCACGACACGCAGCTCATGTACAGCACTGAGACCCCGGAGCAGGTCTTCAGCATGCCCGAGAACGACGCGATGCCCTACGAGACGCTGGTCCGCCTCCTGGCAGGTACCACCGGCGTCGTGAACGGCGGGGACGCCGGGAACGAGACGATCACCTGGCCGCGGGTCTCCACCAAGGAGTTCCGCGACTCGGACGAGGCCTGGGCGGAGGTCGTCGACGCCGGCCTGCTCACCCAGGCGGAGGCCGATACTCAGCGGGCGGACGAGACGCTCGGGTACACGGGGATGGTCATCGGCATCGCGGAGGACGGCACCTGGCGGTACTACGAGCCCACCGACTGACACCGAAGAAATCCGGCCCACGTCCCAACGGTTCCTGTGCCCCGCTCGTATGTGTGTGAGAGCGGGGCACATGGGCCCGCCGGGCGAGGGGACGGACACGGTGGCCGGAGAAAAGCTGGACCGGGGTGCTTGATGAGCACGCGCTGGGACGACGAGCTCACGGATCTCGTCACGAGCCGAGGGCGCGCCCTCGTGGGATACGGGTATGCGCTGACCGGTGACGTCCGTCGGGCGGAGGACCTGGTGCAGGACGCCCTGGTCCGCGTCTTCCGGCGGTTCCGCCGCCCGGAGGCGGCCGGCACCGAGGGCCACACCGAGTTCCCCCTGAACGACGGCGGGAGCCACGCGGGCATCGAGGCGTACGTGCGCCGGACGATGCTCAACCTCTATCTCGACGAGACGCGGCGGTTCGCGCTGTGGCGCAAGGCCCAGCCCAAGGTGGCGGTGGCGGACCGGGTGAAGGCTCCGGCGTCGGACATCACCGCCCGCGCGGACGTGACTGCCGCCCTGCGCGGCCTGAGCCCGCGCCAGCGCGCGTGCGTCGTGCTCCGTTTCTACGACGACCTGACCGTGCCCCAGATCGCCGCCACGCTCGGCATCGCCGAGGGCACCATCAAGCGACACCTGGCCGACGGGATCCGCGCCCTGCGTGGGGTGCTGGTGCCGGAAGGAGGCCTCCTGTGAGCAGGCACGATGATCTTGGGCCCGACGTCGACCTCGGTCCCGGCGGCGACGTCCTGCGGCAGACGATCGGCGCGCTGGTCGACGGCGCGACACCCCGCGGCGTGCCGAGCGCACCCGAGGCGAACCTCGGGCTCCTGCGCCGCAAGGTCCGGACGTGGCGCATCGCCAAGGCCGGGGCGGTCGGGCTGAGCACGGCAGTCGTCATCAGCGCGCTCGCCTTCAGCGCCGCGCAGGCGTCAACCTGGACCCGGTCGGAGCCGCTGCCCGGGCGGCCCACGATCCACAGCACCGAGACGGGACCCGTGCCGTCCGAGATCCCGACAGCGCGCGTCTCGCCGAGCCCGACGGTGTCGGCGAGCCCGTCGCCGTCGGCGTCGCCGTCGAGCACACCCGAGGCGACGCCGTCGGGAGCAGCTTCCGTCGAACCCACGCCGGACGCGAGTGCGTCGTCTGCGGCGCCGGAGGATCCGGTGAACCTGATCACCGCGCCCTTCGACGACGGGTACCAGCCGTGGGGAGACAGCTACCCCGTGTGGTGCGGCATGCAGGACGAGGACCTCGGGTCGACGAGTCCTACGCTGTCGATCGAGATCATCGGGGACCTGACCTACGGGCCTGGAGAGGACGGAACCAGAAGCATCCCGGTCCGGCTCACGGGCGAGATGCCCGGATACGTCGAACCCGGAAGCCCCGGTGACACGGAGACCCTCGGGGACGCCGCCTATCTGATCTGGTCGCAGGGCGGTCGGGTGGTTGACCTCGGTCAGGCGTGGAGAGAGGGCAACTACGACATTCCGCCGGTGCTCAACGACACGGGGGAGTGGACCGGTGACGCTTACGCGCCGTCCTACAGCTCCTGCGTCGAGGCGGACAAGAGGGAGGGCGGCATGTACTACGACAACGTACGCGCGGCGGGGACCTACCAGATCCGGGCCGTGCAGGCGCACAACATCGGCGACCCTGGGAGCAACGACGCCAGCGAGGACTACCTGGTGATCAGCGACCCGGTCACCGTCACCATCCCCTGACATGTCAGACGCTCAGGTCACTCCGGTGACCTGAGCGTCTGACACGTCAGAGGACCCGTAGCTGGCCAGGATCGCTTCGCTGCGGCGTCGGCCCCACCGGTCGAGGCGCTCGCGGCCCCACCGGGACCATCCGAGCAGGTGGTACCGCCACGCGTTGAGCGGCAGCAGGTAGGCGTGCGCCCAGGGCGGGCGCAGCGGCAGGCCGAGCTCGCGCATGCTGCGCACCCCGAGGAACGCCGTCAGCATCGACAGCAGCCGCTCCCGCTCGAACCGCGCCCGCCACGGCCGCCACCAGGACGGCCCGGGGTACGTCCGGTCGGCCTGCGCGGCGACCACCGCCCGGGCGAGGCGCGGCCCGGCGTCCGAGATCCCGGCCTGCGCGAGCAGCACGTGGTAGTTGATGCGGTAGCGCGCCCACTCGTCGTCGACCAGGAAGTCGGGGTGCACGCCCATCAGGTGCCCCACCCACTTCCACAGATGCATGAGGGCCCGGCTGTCCGACGGCGGGATGCGCGCCCCGAGCGCCCGGCATCCCAGGATGAGTGTGGCGTCGAACAGCCCGAGCGTCGCCGCCTGGTCGGCCTGGTTGATGGGCACGCCCCAACGGGCGGCGTCCCAGTCCCCGAGCGACGCGCCGACCAGCGCGTGCATCGCCCGGACGTGCACGGTGGCCCGCCACGCGGGGCCGTAGGGCCGAAGCGCCCCGGGCTCGGACAGCCCGACAGTCCACTCCTGCGTCTCCGCGAGCCGGCGCATCGTGCCGCCGGTCAGCGCGCCGGTCGCCGCGAGCAGGTCCGCCGGGCCGCCGAACCGATACCCGCCCACCAGCGAGAGCTGGAGCAGCACGTCGCCCGCGTTCTGCCCGAGCCTCCGCAGCACGGCGGCCCCCTCGTCGACGAGGTCCCAGTCCACCCATCCGGGCACGACGGTGACTTCGTCAAGAAAGAGCCGCAGCGCCTCCGGAGTTCCCGCGCCGAGATCGGTCCCTTGCACGCTTCCCGCGCCGAGATCGGTCCTTTGCCTCGAGATCGGTCGGTTGATTGACCGATCTCGAGGCAAGGGACCGATCTCACTCACGCTGCGAGGCAAAGGACCGATCTCACTCACGCTGCGAGGCAAAGGACCGATCTCGTCCCGTGAAGGTAGGCGCGGGTCCTCGGACCCGGCAACCGCGTGCGCCAGTGCCTCCCGGAGCTGCACGTGACTCACCCGCCCCGGCGTCCCGGCAGGGAGCCTCATCGCGGCTGCGAGCGCGGCACCGGCGTCGTCCGCCTCGAAGAACGCGCGGCCGATCCGGTCCATGAGCGCCTCGTCCACACCGCGTACCCGCCCGAACAGGCGCAGGGGCCGGCCGATCCGGGCCCCGCGGGCCTCGGCGGAGCGGAACCGGAGGGGGTACGTCGGCGCGGCGGCCTGTCCGACGTCGTCCGCGGTGCTGGCCATGCTCCATCCTGACCGGACCGACGCGGCTCTGTCAGCCCGTCAGCCCGTCGACCCGGAGTCCGGCACCCCTGCGTAGTCGGGCAGCTCGACGCCGTTGATCGCACGCTCGACCAGCTCCATGAGTGCTGCCATGTCGGGCTCCGGGGCCGGTTCGGCGTCCGGCTCGGGAGCGCTGAGGCTCTGCACGTGCATCCGGCCGATCTCCTGGTTGGCCTCGACGAATGGGCGCATCCGCGCTTCGTAGCCTGCGAACCCCGCCTCCGGGTCCCATCCGGCGGTGGCCAGCTCTCCGGCCAGCAGGTATGCGCCCACAAGGGCCAGCCCGGTGCCCCCTCCGGACATCGGCGACGAGCTGAATGCCGCGTCGCCGAGCAGCCCCACGCGACCGTTCGACCAGCGGTCCATCACCACCTGGGCCACCTGGTCGAGGTAGAAGTCCGGGGTGTCGTCCAGGTGTGCGAGGACGCGCGGGCTCAACCAGCCCAGGCCTGCCGTCCGCTCGCGCAGCAGGGCCTTCTGGGCGGCGACGTCGCGGTGGTCGACGTCGAAGTCGGCCGAGGGGAAGGAGAACATGGCCATCGCCTGGGTGGCGTCATGGATGGGCCGCAGGAGTGCGGAGCGCCCGGACTCCCGGTGCTGGTAGTCGTACACCCAGCGGTCGAGCCCGAACTCGTTGGGCACGCTGTAGAAGGCCAGCACGAGCCCGAGGTGGCGGACGAACTGCTCGTGCGGCCCGAAGACCATGGCGCGCAGCGCGGAGTGCAGCCCGTCCGCCCCGACCACCAGGTCGAAGCGCCGCCGGTCGCCGCCTGCGAAGGCCACGTCGACCCCGTCTGCGTCCTGGGTCAGCTCGGCGATCCGGTCGCCGAAGACGTACTCGACGCCGTCCCGGGTGTCGTCGTGGAGCACCTGGGACAGGTCCCCGCGCAGGATCTCGATCTCCGAGATGTACCCGTCGCCGCCGTCGTCCTCGGCGCGGAAGGTCTCCAGCACGTTCCCGTCCGCGTCCACGGTGTACGCGCCGGCGGTCTCGGTGCGGGCCGCGCGCACCGCCTCGTCCAGCCCCATCCGCCGGATGACTTCCCTGGCCACCCCGCGAGCGTCCACCGCCTGCCCACCGGGACGCAGGTCGGGCGCCCGCTCCACCACGGTCACCTCGGCCCCCCGCCGGTGCAGCCAGTGGGCCAGCGCGGGCCCCGCGATGCTCGCCCCCGCCACCAATACCCTGGCGCTGCTCATGGTGCACTCCGCTCATCCGTGGTTCCGAGTTGCTGTCCGAGCAGTAGACGCGCTCGGGGCGGGGAACTCATCGGCAGGGTGGTCCGGATCGGTTGCCGATTCCCCCCAACCTCATGGCGGGTTGGTTCGTCGATACGGTCAGGACAGCAGGAAGGAGCCGGCAATGGGCTGGCACGAAGACCTGGAGACGCTTGCCGCAGAGCGCGGCAGCGTGCTCGTCGGGTACGCGTACACGTTGTGCGGCGATGTGCGGCAGGCCGAGGACCTGGTGCAGGAGGCGCTGGTCAAGTACTGCTCCCGCCTCGTGCGGCCGGGCGGCCGGCGCGGGGCAGCGGCGTCGGGCATGCACACGGTGCCGCTGGACGGGCAGCAGGACCGGCCCCAGCGGCAGGCCGTGGAGTTCGCCGAGGCGTACGTGCGCCGCATGGTGCTGAACCTGTACCTGGACGGCTGGCGCCGCCGGAAGAAGTGGGCGGACATCGAGCCGCGGGTCGCCACCGACGACCGGGTGCGGTTTCCCGACTCGGGCATCACCGCCCGGGCCGACGTGGTGCAGGCGCTCTCGCGGCTCTCGCCCCGGCAGCGGGCGTGCGTGGTGCTGCGCTACTTCGAGGACATGACGATCAACCAGGTGGCGGAGACGCTCGGGAACGCCCCGGGCACCGTCAAGCGCCACCTCCATGACGCGCTGCACGTCCTGCGGGACGTGCTGGAACCGGCTGGATCGGCCGTCGGATCGGCCACTGCAGAAGGAGCATTGCGATGAACCAGCACGACGACGGCCGGGGCCAGGACCACGGCTGGGAGGACCCGGCGGAGGCCGATCTCCTGAAGCAGACGTTCGGCGCGATGGCGGGCGGGGTGAACCCGGGGTCCCCCACGGGCCCTGCCGCGGTGATGTCGGTGATGACCAAGCGGGTGCGACGGCGTCGGACGGCGAAGCTGGGCGGGCTCGGCGGTGGCGCTCTTGCCCTGGCGGGCGCGCTGGTGCTCGGGGCGGGACAGCTCGCGCCCCCGAACCAGGCCGAGGTCCTGCCCGGCGGGTCCTCGTCCGCGCAGGTGTCCACGCCGGACTTCGAGGTCAAGGACGGCTACCAGCCGCCCTGGCTCGACTGGAGCGACCTGTCGTGCGGTATGCCGGTGGCCGACCTGAAGTCGACGGCGTCGGGCTGGTCGGTGGAGTCGGCCGGTGACATCTACACCCACACGGCGGACCTCGGGGGTGAGCGCACGCGGACCTGGGGCATGCCGGCGACGTACCAGGAGGGGGAGGGCACGCTCGACGCCCCACCCGTCCTGGTGTGGAGCAAGGACGGCGTGGTGCTGGACCTGGGGCCGAACGTCTTCGAGGGGTGGGACGGGCAGTCGGACCCGCTCCTTGGTGCGGGCGGAGACGCCGTCCTGGCCAGGGGCACCTCGATGACGACGTGTATCCCGGGCTCGTACGGAGGCAACCTGCAACACGAGACACCACTGCCCGAGGGCGACTACGAGGTGCGCGTGGTGGCTTTCCCGCAGGTTGCCGTGGGCCAGTGGGAGACGGCGGTGAGCGAGCCGGTGCCGGTTCGACTCGACGCAGACGGCGCCCACAGCCCGGTCGAGGTGCGTGACGACTGGGTGACCATGGAGTACCCGGAGCCGCACGAGGGCCAGGTCTCGCGGTTCGAGATGGAGCGCGCAACGGGTTGGGTCCACGCGGAGATGACCCAGCACAACTACTCGTCGGACGCTGAGATGAAGATCATCGGCTACTGCGTCGGTTCGGCGATGGGAACCCCGCTTCCGATCGAGCTGGTGCAGCCGTCCACCGGCAAGGTGCTCAAGACGACCCAGATCACCTGCGACGGAGAAGAGACCGAGGCGGCGGTCGGGGTCCTGTCCAGCACCAGAAGCGGGGAGGCCGTCGACATCCGGATACCGGAGGTGCCCGATGACGCCATGCACTTCTGGGTGTCCCTCGAGTCGCAAACGCCCGTCGGCGGAGGAGACGCCGGGCCCGACTGCTCGGCGACCGGCTACGAACCGCTGTACGCAGGGGAGGGACCGTCCCGGGAGGCCTCGACGGCGACCGCCGGGGCCATCCTGGTGGCGGCGCTGGGGTGCGACGTCGATGCGCTCGTCGAGCTGGCGGACGCATCGGGGACGGAGCTCATGCCCGACGGCGACACCCCGGAGCGCACCTTCGCTCTGCCCGAGTCCGGCGTGCAGCACTACCGGGTGCTGGCCACCCTGCTGACCGGTACCAGCCGGGCGTACGGCACCGGACCGGAGGGTAACGAGACGATCGTCTGGCCCCGCGTCGCCACCGACGAGTTCGCCGACTCGGACGAGGCCTGGGAGGAGGTCGTGGTGGCCGGCCTGCTGACGGCCGATCAGGCAGCGGCCCAGCGGGCCGACGGGACGTACCTGGGCCCGCGGATCGGTATCGCCGCCGGTGACGGCACGTGGCGGTACTACTCCGCCGGCGACTGACCACTCCACCGTCGGCCGGACCCTCACCGTTGGTCGAGCTCGTCGAGACCTGTCTCTCGACGAGCTCGACCAACGGACGGGCTCGACCAAGGGTGGGCAGCAGGGCGACATAATGGCCCGGTGACTGCCCAGACAACCCGTTCCCGGTCCGTCGACCCCATCCAGCCCTCCGTGGTCCCGGACGCGGCCCGCGCCCACGCCGAGGACCTCGGCACCTTCGTGGCCGCGTCGCCGTCCTCGTACCACGCGGCCGCGGAGGTGGCCCGGCGCGCGGAGGCGGCGGGCTTCACCCGCCTCGCGGAGGACGCCGCCTGGGAAGTGACCCCGGGCGGGCGCTACGTGGTGGTCCGCGACGGCTCGGTCATCGCCTTCACCGTGCCCGACACCGCAGGCCCCACCACCGCCTTCACCATCGTCGGCGCCCACACCGACTCCACGGGCTTCAAGCTCAAGCCCAAGCCCACCACGCACGGCGCCGGCGGCTGGTGGCAGGTAGGTGTCGAGGTCTACGGCGGACCGCTGCTCAACTCCTGGCTCGACCGCGAGCTGGAGCTGGCGGGGCGGATCGTCACCCTCGACGGCACCGAGCACCTCGTGCGCACCGGTCCGATGCTGCGCATCCCGCAGCTCGCCATCCACCTGGACCGGGGCGTCAACGACAACGGGCTCACCCTCGACAAGCAGCGCCACACGCAGCCCGTCTGGGGGCTCGGGGACGCGGAGAGCGCCGACGTCCTGGCGGCGCTCGCGGCGGACGCCGGCGTCGACCCGGCGACGATCGGCGGGTACGACGTCGTGCTGGCCGACACGCAGCCCGGCCGGGCCTTCGGCGCCGGCCAGGCGCTGTACGCGTCGGCCCGGCTGGACAACCTGCTCTCCACCCACGCGGGGCTGACGGCGCTCCTCGGCCGGGCCTCCTCGCGGGTCGCCCTTCGACAGGCTCAGGAACCGCGTGTCGAGACCGGCAGCTCCGTCGCGATGTTCGCCGCCTTCGACCACGAGGAGATCGGCAGCGCGTCCCGCTCGGGCGCGGCGGGACCGTTCCTCGAGGAGGTGCTGGCCCGCGTCTCGACGGCGCTCGGCGCCACCGCCGAGGAGCGGGCGCAGGCGTACGCGGCGTCGCTGCACGTGTCGTCCGACGTCGGGCACGCCGTGCACCCGAACTATGCCGAGCGGCACGACCCGGCCAACCACCCGGTGGCCGGCGGCGGCCCGATCCTGAAGATCAACGCGAACCAGCGCTATGCCACGGACGCCCACGGCGCCGCGGCCTGGACCCTGGCGTGCGCGACGGCGGGGGTGCCCACCCAGGAGTTCGTCTCCAACAACGTGCTGCCGTGCGGCTCGACGATCGGACCGATCTCGGCGACCCGGCTCGGCATTCGCACTGTCGACGTCGGAGTGCCAATTTTGTCGATGCATTCGGCGCGCGAGCTGACCGCCGTCGTCGACCCGTGGTACCTGACGCGCGCGATGGGGGCCGTGCTGGCCCGCTGACCCGGCGATTCCTCCCGGAACGAGCCGGTAGCGGGGTTCTTCGGAGCGACCTGCGCTTTTGCAGGTCTTTGTTTGATCCGTCCCGGTCTACAATTGACTCAATTCGGACACGAGTTGGACAATCGTCCAAACAAGTCTGGCGCTGACCTGCGAAAACGTACGGTCTCGGTCGACCGTTGGCCTGGAAGAAAATACCTAGTACCGTCCGGATGCAGCGACCTGGTGGGGGTGATACCACTGTGGTCATCCGAGCCGTGAACTCGGCAAAAGAGAAATGCCGGACCCTCAGGAGCCCCCGTTGCCTCGTGCCACCGTTCGCACTTGTGCCCGATGCGGTTGTGTACTCAGCCGCTACAACTCCGAAGCTCGCTGCGCCGCGTGCCGGCGTACCGAGTCAGTCCCCGTGGTGTCCCTGCCCAGCGTGCCGACGCGCGTCTGGCAGGACGAAGCGGTCCGGTCGGCACTCGCCGACTGGGACTTCGGCCAGGTCAGCCGCATGGTTCGCCAGCTCGTGCCCCTCCGGCAGGAGGACGTCGCGGCCCTGACCGGGCTGAGCCAGTCCTACCTGTCCATGCTCGAGTGCGGTGACCGCCGCCTCACCGACGTCTCGCGCGTGGTCCAGTTCCTCACGGGCCTGGGCACGCCGCCGGACCTGGTGCGGCTCCCGCTCCCGGGCATCAGCCCGCTGCCCGACGCCGTCGCCCCCGCCCCCGCACGCACCGCCGCGTCGGGGCAGGCCAGCGCCCTGCCGGAGCTGATAACGCCCACGGCCCCCGATCCCAGCCTGCCGTGGACGGCGGACCGCATGCTCACCGCGCTGCGCCTCGCGCACGTCGCCGACAACACGGCGGACTGGCTGCCCACGGACGCCAACGGCCCCGTGTCGGCCACGGCGATGAGCGACGCCGCGGGGGGCGAGACCCCGCGTCCGGCGTCGGGCATCGCACTGAACTCGATGATCCAGCGCTGGGACGTCGAGCAGGCCGAGCCGCTGCGCCGCGCGACGGCGGGCACCCGGGTGTCGCTCGAGCTGTGCGGGCACCTGCAGGGCACGCTCGACGAGCTGCGGGTCATGGACAAGGGCTCGGGGAGCGGGGCGGTGGCCGATCTGGCCCGCGCTCACCTCGCCCTGGTGGTCAGGGTCCTGGAGCGCAGCACGTACGACGAGGTCACGGGCCGCAAGCTCGCCGCCGTCGCCGCGGACACCGCCACGCAGGCCGGCTGGTTCGCGTTCGACGCCGGACGACCGGACGCCGCGCGCGCCTACATGCTCGCCGGTCTGCGGGCCGCGCACGCCGCGGCCGACGACCGGCTCGGCGCGGGCGCCCTGTCCTACCTCGCGATCCACGGCTACTCCAGCGGCGACCCCCGCGACGCGGTCCGCGCCGCGGAGGCGGGCCGACGTCGGGTCGCCCGGCTGGACGCGCCGCACCTGACGGCGACGCTGCTCACCCGGCAGGCGCGCGGCCACGCCGCCGCCGGCGAGGGCGAGGCGGCCCGCCGGGCCCTCGGCGAGGCCTCCGAGCTGTGCGCCCGGGGCCGCGGCGAGGACGACCCGCACTGGCTCTACTGGATGAACGAGGGTGAGATCCACGGGCAGTCCGGGTCGGCGCACCTCGCCCTCGGCAACACGGCCCGCGCCGTGGAGAGCTTCGGCCACGCGATCCAGGCGGACCGCGCGGGCGAACGCCGGACTCACGGCCTGTTCCTGAGCCGGGCTGCCCAGGCGCACGCCAGGGCCGGCGACCTCGACGCGGCCTGCGCGACCGGCGATGAGGCTGTCACCATCGCCGAGACGGTGCAGTCGGCCCGGCTGCGCGAGCACCTCCGGGACCTGTCGGCAGACCTGCGGCGCGGCGGGTCGACGAGGCGGTCGGGGGTCGGGGCACGGGTGCTGACCGAGCGGATCGCGGCCCTGACGTCGTGATCGCATCGCCCACCTCCCGCGACCCGGCCAGGGTCCTCGTGCTCTGGGACATCGACCGGACGCTCGTCTACGTCGGAGAGGTGGATCGGACCGCGTATCGGGAGGCGTTCGCCGAGGTCGTGGGACGGCCCGCCGAACGCCTCCCGGCGAAGGGCACCGGGGTGACCATGCCGCTGGCGATCCGCGGTCTCCTGGAGGACAACGGGGTCACCGGACGCGCGGCGGACGAGCTGCTGCCCCGGATGCTCGAGGCGGTGCCGCTGCGCTTCGCGGCGCACACCGAGGACGTGCGCAGCCACGGCGTCGTGCTCCCCGGGGCCATGCAGGCGCTCAAGGCCGTCGCGGCCGAGCCCGACCTGGTCTCCACGGTCCTGACGGGCAACCTCGAGGCGAACGCCCTGATCAAGCTGGGTGTGTTCGGCATGGACCGGTACGTGGACGCGGCACTGGGCGGCTTCTCGTCCGACGACGCGCACCGGCCCGCCCTCGTCGCCGTCGCGCAGCGCCGGGCCGGCGACCGGTACGGCACCAGCTTCTCCGTTGACAGCACGGTGATCGTCGGCGACTCCCTGGAGGACGTGCGCACCGGGCTCGAGGGCGGCGCGCGCGTGATCGCCATCGCCTCGGGCACGACGACGGCGGAGCTGCTCGCCGAGGCCGGCGCCGACGTCGTGCTGCCCGACCTCACGGACGCGGCGCGGCTGCTCCAGGAGATCCGGGGACTCACCGACCGTGCGGGGCCCCGGTAGATGCATCCGAATCGACCGCGCTAGGCCCGCCGCGCTCACCTAGTGACCGCCGTCACATGTGGGTAGACTCTGCATTCTTCCCGCCATCGACGTTGCCGGCGGGGCCTTCCAGCCTTGTACGGGCCAACCCTGTACAGGGCAACACACTTTCTGGGGGAACTGCCTCAGAGCTCGTCGAGGAGGACGAATGCCTGAAGACGGTATTGTTTTCGGCGCAGGCAGCTACACCACGGTGGCGGTGATCGCCGTCATCGCGGTTGCCGCACTCGGGTGTGCGTTCGTGCTGCGTCGCCAGGTGCTCGCCGCGCCTGATGGAACCGCCAAGATGCAGGACATCGGCCAGGCCGTGCAGGAGGGTGCGTCCGCCTACCTGAAGCGGCAGTTCCGCACCCTTGTGCTGTTCGCCGCGGTCGTGTTCGGCCTGCTCTTCCTACTGCCGGGCGACAGCGGCGTCCGGGTCGGACGCTCCATCGCCTTCGTGTTCGGCGCCGGGTTCTCCGCGTCGATCGGCTACCTGGGCATGTGGCTCGCGGTGCGGGCGAACGTCCGCGTCGCCTCGGCCGCGACCCGGCCCGGCGGCCGCGCCGAGGGCGCCCGGATCGCCTTCCGCACCGGCGGCGTCGTCGGCATGTCGGTGGTGGGCCTCGGCCTGCTCGGCGCCGCGCTCGTGGTCCTCGTGTACGACGTCGACGCGCCCGCCGTGCTCGAAGGCTTCGGCTTCGGCGCCGCGCTGCTCGCCATGTTCATGCGCGTGGGCGGCGGCATCTTCACCAAGGCGGCCGACGTCGGCGCCGACCTGGTCGGCAAGGTCGAGCAGGGCATCCCCGAGGACGACCCCCGCAACGCCGCCACCATCGCGGACAACGTGGGCGACAACGTCGGCGACTGCGCCGGCATGGCCGCCGACCTCTTCGAGTCCTACGCCGTGACCCTCGTGGCCGCCCTCATCCTGGGCAAGGCCGCGATGGGCGAGGAGGGCCTCGTGTTCCCGCTGATCGTCACGGCGATCGGCGCGTTCGTCGCCCTGCTCGGCGTGTTCATCACCCGGGTCCGCGGGTCCGAGAGCGGGCTCGCCGCGATCAACCGCGGCTTCTACATCTCCGCGATCGTGGGCGCCGCGCTCGCCGGCGTCGCGGCCTTCGCGTACCTGCCGTCGTCGTTCGACCAGGTCCCCGGCACCGCCGACCTCTCCGGCGTGACCGCCGACCCGCGCGTCGTGTCCGCGCTCGCCGTCCTCATCGGCGTCGTCCTCGCGGGCGTCATCCTCTGGGTCACCGGCTACTTCACCGGCACCGACAAGAAGCCGACGCTGCACGTGGCCGAGACCTCCCGGACGGGCGCGGCGACCGTCGTCCTCTCCGGTATCGGCGTGGGCTTCGAGTCCGCCGTCTACACCGCGGGCATCATCGCCGCTGCGATCTGCGGCGTGTTCCTGCTGGCCGGCGGCTCCGTGCCGCTCGCGCTGTTCCTCGTGGCCCTCGCCGGCTGCGGCCTGCTCACCACGGTCGGCGTCATCGTCGCGATGGACACGTTCGGCCCCGTCAGCGACAACGCGCAGGGCATCGCCGAGATGTCCGGCGACGTCGACGAGGAGGGCGCGCAGATCCTCACCGACCTGGACGCCGTCGGCAACACCACCAAGGCCATCACCAAGGGCATCGCGATCGCCACGGCCGTGCTCGCCGCGACCGCGCTGTTCGGCTCCTACGCCGACGCCGTCTCCCACGCGCTCGCGCAGGTTGGCGACGTGGGCACCGGGCTCGTGACCTCGATGCTGAGCTACGAGATCATCTCGCCGGTGACGCTCGTGGGCGTGATCCTGGGCGGCGCCACCGTGTTCCTGTTCTCCGGGCTCGCGATCGACGCCGTGACGCGCGCGGCCGGCGCCATCGTGTTCGAGGTGCGCCGCCAGTTCCGCGAGCACCCGGGCATCATGACGTACGACGAGCGCCCCGAGTACGGCAAGGTCGTCGACATCTGCACCAAGGACTCGCTGCGCGAGCTCATCACCCCGGGCCTGCTGGCGGCGTTCGCGCCGATCGCGGTGGGCTTCGGGCTCGGCGTCGGGCCGCTGGCCGGGTTCCTCGCCGGCGCCATCGGGTCGGGCGTGCTCATGGCGATCTTCCTGGCCAACTCGGGCGGCGCCTGGGACAACGCGAAGAAGATCGTCGAGGACGGCAAGTACGGCGGCAAGGGCTCGGACGCCCACGCCGCCACGGTTATCGGCGACACCGTCGGCGACCCGTTCAAGGACACCGCTGGCCCGGCAATCAACCCGCTGATCAAGGTGATGAACCTGGTGGCGCTGCTGATCGCGCCGGCGGTCGTGGCGATCAGCGTGCCGGCGGACGCCAACCACGCGCTCCGCATCGGCATCGCCCTCGTGGCGGCGGCCGTGGCGTTCGGCGCGGTCATCTGGTCCCGCGTGCGCGCCACCCGCGTCGACGCGGAGCAGCAGGCAGAACAGGACCGCGCGGAAGCCGTCGTCTGACGCCGAGGTAGAACCTGTCCGCGAAGTAGAGCGCCTGTCCGGGTCTCCCTGGTTTCGCCAGGGAGACCCGGAC